>JAZQNI010000106.1:0-12243 GCA_045627265.1 Candidatus Cryptobacteroides sp. | reverse complement strand
GTGCTGTTCGCCACATATATCGGCAGTCATGAACAAATGCCCGTTATGGTTGTTCAGTTCATATGAATGGACGTTCTGGCCAAACGAAATGGCGCAGAACAATAGCATGAAAATGAATGAGATGGATTTTGCTTTCATCGTTGTGATGAGTTATCAATTCACAAAGTAACGGATAATTCGACGTATTACAAACAGATATGATCAGGCAGCTGAAACATATCGCTTTGCAACTAAAACATTGATATAGTTTGAAGATAAAACAAGAGAGTTCTTAGGATTTTTGCCAATACGAATGTAATACTTCATCACGAAATACTTTTTTTATTTATTTTCATAAAATCCCGTAGTTATTTCTATGCGACTGCGTCTATTATTGTGTAACAGATTCAAGGCTATGATGGATTCCAAAGAACAAGCTTTCACGGCAATGATCAAGCAGTACAAGAGTATCATATACTCTGTATGCATGATGTATGCAGATAAGCCTGAAGATACGGACGACTTGGTCCAGAAGGCCCTTATCCATCTGAGGAAAAGATTCCCACCACACAATGGACTCACAAAGTCATGGGTATGGAAAGTGACAATGAATTCATGTATCTCGGCAGACAGAAACTATTACCTTGACAACCTGAAAGTGTTTCTGACACTTCTGGTCATATTCCACCATGCCGGCCAGGCATACGGAAATGGTGGCGGCTGGGCTTATACACCGAGCAATCCTTCAGAATATATGCCTTGGATATGGCACTTCTTCTCCGTGAATGCCGGATTCTTCATGGGACTTTTCTTTCTGATTTCCGGTTATTTTGTCCCGAAGAGCTATGACAGGCAGGGAGGAAAGACTTTTGTCAAGAAGAAACTGCTACGTCTAGGCATTCCATTGTTGATCATGGGGGCAATCACATCGTCAATAATTGGGACATTGGAAGTAGCTCACATGTGGTTTGTGGAAAGTCTGCTGGTATTCTGTCTGCTGTATGCATTGATACGTTGTTTTTGCAAGCCTATATCTGAAGATTGCACCTCAAGACCCACGGTGCCAGCCCTGCTTCTTCTTGGCGTGATAATGGGTATTGGCAGCTATTTCATACGCAAAGTCAGCCCACAGGACAACTGGATCATGGTCCCTCTCAAAATCGAGCCTGCGCATTATCTGCAATACGTGATGATGTTTGTCGTTGGCGTTCTTTCCAGCCGTTTCAATTGGTTCGAAAAGATGAGCAACAAGACGGGCGCGATTTTATTTCCTTTGGCCTGATATGGCTGTTCCGAGAGATATTCGCATCGTCATCCGGATTTATGCGATGGTGTGCCGAGCAGTCTTATGGAGCGTATGTGTTCCATCTTCTGATCATGCTGGGCATTCAATTCGCGGCAGATGGAATATGGATGGGGGCATTCGGCAAGTTCATTTTCATCGGTGCAATCACATCGATTGCAGCATTCGGGCTTACCGGTCTGGTCAGGATGATTCCAGGACTCAAGAATATCCTATAAGCGCAAAACTATCGAGTTATGCGGATGTTTATCAATGTGTCTTGCGCTGGATGGAAGAATGGATCCGAGGACCTTCCGCACTTTTGTCAAGCAAAAATCCATCGCAAGAGTGCTAGCAGTATGAAGACAAAGAGAGAGTTCTGCGGCGATAAAAAATCAAGGACGAATACAATTGGAAAAACGGGACAAAAAACATATATTCGCACTGAAGTATCAGTTAGTAACAGTAGGTATGAAGATTTCCGAGATCCTGGCCAGGAGCAGCAAGGCCTTCCCATCACTTGAGATTGTACCTCCGCTCAAGGGCATTACCAAAGACGAACTCATCGAGAACATACGCCCGTTCATGGAATTCAACCCTCCGTACATCAACGTGACATCACATCGCGACGAGGTGGAATACGCTGAACAGCCGGACGGATCGTTCGAACGCCGTACCGTCCGCAGACGTGTCAGCGAGACTGCAGTATGCGGCGCGATCCAGTCCGAGTTCAAGGTGGAAGTCGTACCTCACCTCATCTGCGGCGGCGCCGACCGCATGCAGATCGAAAGCCAGCTGCAAGACTTCAAATTCCTGGGAATCAGCAACTTGATGGCGCTCAGAGGCGACTGTCTCGTGGGCGAAAAACGATTCACCCCGCAGAAAGGCGGCTACAGCTACGCCAGCGAGCTGATCACCGGCATCCGCGAATTCGAAAAACAATACTCGGCCGACTTCTGCATCGGAGCGGGCGCTTACCCCGAGAAGCATTTCGAGGCTCCGAACATCGAGACAGATATTCTCAACCTCAAGAAGAAAGTGGACGCAGGAGCCGACTACATCATCACGCAGATGTTCTTCGACAACGCATATTTCTACGATTTCGAGGCAAAATGCCGCGCGGCCGGCATCACAGTCCCAATCATACCGGGCCTCAAGCCGGTTTCATCGTTCAAGCACATCTCCCAGCTTCCTGAGGCGTTCTCCATCGACATTCCTGTCGAACTGACCGACGAGATAAGCAGGCACAAGGAAGACAAGAACGCCTGCTACGCAATAGGACAGGAATGGTGCAAGGCCCAGTGCCGCGACCTGATCGCGCACGGTGTCCCTGCAGTGCACTTCTACACGATGGGCAAAGCATCCAACGTCATCAACATATTGAGAGACTGCTTCTAAGATGGCCGACAGCACACTGCTCCAAGCTCTTGAAGAGCGCATACTGATCCTCGACGGTGCCATGGGTACCGTCCTGCAGCGCCATCACCTCACCGAGGAAGATTTCCGCGGAGACATATTCCGTTCCAGCGAAAAGGAGCTCAAGGGCGACAACGAATGCCTGAACCTCACGCGTCCGGAGCTTATCAGGAGCATACATCAGGCATACATCGATGCCGGAGCGGACATCATCGAGACCAACAGCTTCAACGCCAACCGCATACAGCAGAAGGCATTCGGGCTCGAGGAAAGCGCGCGCCGGATGGCATACGAGAGCGCCAGGACCGCACGTTCGGCCGCAGACAACGCTGGGCGCAAGGTCTGGGTGGCCGGCAGCGTGGGGCCGACCGGACGTTCGCTTTCGCTCGCATCGGACATCAACCGGCCGGAATGGCGGGAGTATGATTTCGACGCGATGGCTGATGCTTACGCCGAGCAGATCGGCGCATTGGCGGAAGGCGGTGCCGACCTGATACTGGTCGAGACCTGCTTCGACGCATTGAACACCAAGGCAGCAATCTACGCGCTCCAGAAGGCGGCGCCAGAGCTGCCTGTAATCATATCTGCAGCGGTAAGCGACAGGAGCGGACGCACCCTGACCGGCCAGACACTGGACGCTTTCTACACCTCGGTGAAGCATGCACCGCTGCTGGCATTCGGTCTGAACTGCTCTTTCGGAGCGGCTGACCTGCGCCATCTGGTGGACGAGCTCTCCCCTGCCGTGGAATGTGCTTTCAGTTTCTATCCGAACGCCGGACTGCCGAACGAGCTCGGGCAATACGACGAGACGCCTGAAATGATGGCGGAGAGCATACGCAGCATGGCCGGAGATGGGTTGCTGAACATCGTCGGAGGCTGCTGCGGCACCGGGCCGGAGCACATCGCGGCAATCGCGGAGGCGGTCATGGGACTGGCGCCGAGACGTCTGCCGGAGCGTGAGGCCGAGATCCGTCCGCGGCTGACAGTCAGCGGATTGGAGCGCGTCACCATCGACAAGGGCATCAACAATTTCACCAACATAGGAGAGCGCACCAACGTGGCTGGTTCGCGCAAATTCGCGCGTCTCATCGCATCCGGCGCATACGAGGAAGCGCTGCAGGTCGCTGCAGGGCAGATCGAGGGTGGCGCGTCGGTCATCGACATCAATTTCGACGATGCGATGCTCGACTCTGAGCGGGAGATGACGGTCTTCCTGCGGCATATCTCCAACGACCCGGCGGTCGCAGGTGCGGCGCTGATGATCGATTCGTCGCATTTCGGCACAATCCTGGCCGGTCTGAAGAACGCCCAGGGCAAGTGCATAGTCAACTCGATCTCGCTCAAGGAGGGAGAGCAGGCGTTCATCGACAAGGCCCGCGCCATCAAGGCTCTCGGGGCCGCAATGGTGGTGATGGCGTTCGACGAGGAAGGCCAGGCGACCACTTACAACAGAAAGATAGAAATCTGCCGCAGGGCGTACGATCTTCTGACCAAACAGGCAGGAGTCGCGCCTTCGGACATCATATTCGACGTCAACGTGCTGTCCATCGGCACCGGAATCGCCGAGCACAGCCGCTATGGCGTGGATTTCATCGACGCAGTGCGGTGGATCAAACAGAACCTGCCGGGGTCGCTGACTTCCGGCGGCATCTCCAACCTTTCGTTCGCATTCCGCGGCAACAATGCGGTGCGCGAGGCCATGCATTCGGCGTTCCTGTACCACGCGATCGGGGCCGGCCTGGACATGGGCATAGTCAACCCGTCGATGCTGAAGGTGTACGACGACGTCGAGCCTGAGATGCTGAGATGCGTCGAGGATGTGATCTTCGACCGCGATGCTGAGGCGACCGAAAGGCTCATTTCCAAGGCCAGGGAGGTCGCGGAAAGCGCTGTCCAGGCGGATGGTGCACAGGCGGCCGCAGATGCCGGCGTGGCCGATCTGAGCCTCGAGGAAAGGCTTTGCGATGCGGTCGTCAAGGGCCGTGGCGAGCATCTTGCCTCCGATCTGGAGGAAGCGGTGCAGCGCTACGACAAGGCGGTCGAGATCATCGAAGGTCCGCTGATGGCCGGCATGGAGAAGGTCGGGAAGCTGTTCGGGGACGGGAAGATGTTCCTCCCGCAGGTGGTCAAGTCGGCCAGGATCATGCGTGATGCCGTCGAATTGCTGCAGCCTCACATGGGTGCGCAGGACGGCGAAGAGCGTGAAGGCAGGCCGGTGTTCGTCATTGCGACCGTCAAGGGCGATGTCCACGACATCGGCAAGAACATCACCGGCATCGTGCTGGGCTGCAACGGCTTCAAGGTCGAGGACCTGGGCGTCATGGTGCCGTGCGAGACCATAGTCGATGAGGCGCAGAGGCTCGGAGCGGCGATCGTCGGGGCCAGCGGTCTCATCACGCCTTCCCTGTCGAGGATGGAGGAGCTTTGTCGGCTGATGGCCGCCAAGGGCATGGACACGCCGCTGTTTGTCGGTGGTGCGACCACGTCGGCGCTTCATACCGCGGTCAAGCTTGCTCCGCTGTACGGGCATGTCTATCATTCGGCCGATGCGTCCACGAGCGCGGTGATGGCGAAGAGATATATGATGGACCCGGCCGGGTTCGAGGAGGCCGGGCATAAGGAGCAGGAGCGGCTGAGGAAGCTGTACAGCAAGGGCATATCGGCCGCCGCCGGGGATACGGTCAAGTTCGACATGAGCGCGTATGTCTGCGGGAAGGTATTCAGTGACATTCCTGCGGCCGAAGTGCCTGTGGACGAACTTGTCGGGCTGATCGACTGGAAGATGTTCCTTGCAGTATGGGGGCTCAAGAAGGACGCATACGATTCGGATGAGGCGGCTGCGCTGAAAAAGGATGCTCTCGAGCTGCTGGAGAAGTACCGTGGCGGGCATGGGTGCAAGGTCATGCTGGCGGCGCGCTTCGACGAATGCTGCTCGGATGGTGACGACATCTGTCTGGGTGAGGGCACCGTAATCCCTATGCTAAGGCAGCAGGAGGCCCAGGGGTTGTCTCTGGCTGATTTCGTAATCGGTCGGGAGTCCGGCCTGAGGTCGGCCATGGGCATGTTCGCTGTCAGCGTCTTGTCGGAAGGACATGGTGCGGGCTGCGGCTGCGGGCATTGCGAGGCGGAGTATGAATCAATGATGGCTCGTTCTGTGAGGTTGTGTCTGGCAGAGGCGGCTTCGTGTTGGCTGGATGGGCGTTTGCGATCCGAGCTTCCGGAGGAGTTTGCGGGATTCAGGATCTGCAAGCCGGCGATCGGTTATTCCTGCTGTCCGGATCATTCGCTCAAGCGTCTGATTCTGCCGATGTTGCCGGAATCTGAGAGGCTGGGGATCAGTCTGACGGAGAGTTGTGCGATGGTCCCGGATGCAAGCATATGCGGTCTGGTGTTCGTGCACAGGGAGGCGTCATATCCTGAGATCCATAAGCTTCAGTCTGAGGTTGTGGATGAGTATGCTGCCAGAAGGCAGATGTCCGAAGAAGAGAAGTCTCTCTTCCTCGGACACCTTGTAGTCTGAAATATTCCAGTTTAATATGTTTTTGCTTGCTGACGGTGGGTGGGGTGCTCTGTTAGAAACGTCTCACTACGTTCGACCCCACCGTTCGACAGAAACAAAAAAGATGTCAGAAAGGGAGGTCATCAGCCGGGCCGAACGAAGGCATGTCATCGATGGTAGGCATCGGGGCCGGTTCCGGCATGGACGGCTGATATGATGGCTGGTATGATGGGGCCTGCGGTCTGTTGTACTGAGGTCTCGGTGCGGCGTCCTGCTCGCTGCGCTCCCTAGGCATCGATGCCTGGAGGCTGAGGTACTTGCTTCCTCTCTGGGAGGTTCTTTCCCATGCCGCGACTTCGTAAGTCACTCCGCCGATAAGTATGGTGCCTTTGTAGTCAGGCTGGCGGTCATTCTGTTTTTCGTTCTTGAAAAGGGATCCTTGTCCCTCCTTGTGTTCGTATGCCATATTTGTATTGTTACTTAAGTTTCTTTTCAAATGAGGGGTCAGAACTGTCGAAATAGTCCCATAATGATTTCAGATAGAACTCTTTCCTGAGTTCCTGAGGGATATCCACGGAAATGATCCTGGATGAGTCGCTGATGCCCTCGGACAGGTTGCACACATGCAGACAGCTGATTTCGGACAGGTATAGCCTGTCGTAGCATTGCTCCGCGCAGCTCTGAAGACCCATGGCGTATTTGCAGGTCTCGAACACGCCTCTTGGATTGAGGCTGTCTTTGCAGAACACGTATAGACCCATCTTCTTGAAATGGCCGTAGAATCCGTCTGTCACCTTGGATATCTTGCTCTGAAGGATGCGTTTCATCGGAAGCGCCATGGACCAGTAGTCGAGTTCGCGAGCTCCGATGTACTTGCCGTCCTGCAAACCGTATCCATATCCGCTGTCGATGATCTGGTACACATCTTCCTTTTCATCCTCGGTAGGTTTGATGCCGGCGAGTTCCTTCAGAAGGGAGCGTGCGGCATCGCGGCTTTCTTCCATGGCCCTGGTCACCTCGATCCCCATCGTGATGCCGTCCGGGCTCTGGAGGTCCGGCCGGTCTTCGTTCAGAAGGCCGGCGAATTCACTCCCGAGCAGGGTCTCGAGCGAGATCTGCGCATAGCGTTCGAAGAAACAGGTATCGTATTTCCGTTGCATCGTCTATTTCAGGCAATCGATCACCGACTTGTTTATTTCTCTGAAGTGTTCTTCGTCTATCTTGACCAGACGGTCGTATGTCATCAGACCGTTGATCTCCAGCTCGACGTCTGTGGTCTGCGTATAGACAGCGGCAGAGCAGCCGGTCTGGATGAATACCTTGAGCATTTCGGCGAAGCTCTCGTATGTGTCCATGACCTCCTTGGCGGACTCCTTCAGCTTGACATAGCCCCATGAGGCCTCAGGATTCCACAGATGGCCTTCGACCGGGCAGCCGATGCCGCCGAACTCGCCAAGCACGTTGATGAACTTGGACTCGAAAGCATTCATCGCAGGGCAAGGATAGTGGTGCACGTCGATGATGTCACCGCTCATGGAGAAGTTGCCGCCGGAGCTCTCGTTGACGAGTCTGGTCGGGTCGGTGGAGCGCGTGAACTTGACGACTTCCTCAGTGTCGAACTGGCCCCAGGCCTCGTTGAACGGCACCCATGCGACTATGCACTGGAAAACCTTGAATGCGTTGATGACTTCAGCGAGTTCCGAGTAGAAGTTGTTCTTCCATATCTGAGGCATGGTGCAGTCAGTGCCTCCGATGAAAGAGTCACGCGACCATACATTCTTGAGATGCTTGAAGACCTCAGGGTCTCTGCACTCGTCCTTTCCTGGATCTCCCGGGCATGGCATATCCTGCCAGACCATCAGGCCGAACACGTCGCACCAGTAATACCAGCGCGCCGGCTCGACTTTGACGTGCTTGCGTATCATGTTGTAGCCGAAATCCTTGGTCTTCTGAATGTCGTATTTAAGCGCCTCGTCGGTAGGTGCGGTGTAGAGTCCGTCAGGCCACCAGCCCTGGTCGAGAGGTCCGAACATAAATATCGGCTGGCCGTTGAGTCCGAAGCGGTGGTAGGTGTTGACGAAGCGGTCGCCGACCGGGTACATCATGTCAGTCACCTGACGCAATGAAGTATAGCCGTTCACCTTGTCGATGACCTCCCCTCCCCTGCTGACAGTAATCTTCAAGCCATAGAGATATGGATCGTCCGGTGTCCAGTAACGCATGCCAGCGATGGAGAAATCGACGTGGAGGCCGGTTTCCGCTGCCAGGACAGTGGTCGAAGGGAATTCAGGATTGTAGCCGTTACAACCCTCGAGGAGCTCGACCTTGACCTCGTCTGAAGCAAGCACTCCTTCCGTCTTGACGTGCACCCTGAGCATTCCGTTCTCGATGTCAGCCACAGTGAAATATGAAGCTACGTGTGCCTGGTGGTCGACCGGTTCGAGCCAGACGCTCTGCCATATGCCGGACACCGGGGTATACCAGATGCCGTGAGGGTCGAGATGCTGCTTGCCGCGTGGCTGATATGCCGAGTCGGTGCCGTCACAGACCTTGACGAGGATATTCTGTGGGCCGGATTTCTTGAGAAAAGCGGTAATGTTGAATTCGAACGGAGCATAACCGCCGGTGTGCACTCCGGCCTTGATGCCGTTGACCCAGACTTCGGCTTTCCAGTCGACGGCACCGAAATGCAGTATGACATCCTTCCCGCGCCAGGACTTCGGTATGGTGAAGCTCCTCTCGTACCAGAGAGCGTCGGTCGGATTGAGCTTGCCGGCCACGCCGGAAAGCGATGACTCGAGGCAGAACGGTACGAGGATGCTGCCGTCGGCCGATGTATATCCTGCATCCTGGGTGGTCACAGAGTAGTTCCACAAGCCGTTCAGGCTCTGCCATTCGCCACGCACCATCTGCGGGCGCGGATACTCCGGAAGCGGATTGGACGGGTCGACTTCAGATGCCCATCTGGTCTTGATATGGTCGCCTGCAGGCTGCCAGGCGGATGCATTGATGCAGAGAAGCATCACGGCAATTGCCAAAAATGTCCGTTTCATGATAGTTTCAGTGTTTCAGTCAAACAAATATAAGAAAAATAAGACTCCTGCACATACCTGTTCTTCATCAAAAAAGCATAAATTTGCAAATCTTTTGAATCACCAGAAATGAAGAGCATCAGATTGATTTCGGTTGTTGCCGCTGTCATGGCCATCGCTTCCTGCAATGCACAGGCACCGAAAGAATCAAACCCATCAGATTATCAGACTATGAACATGGAAGGAATGCAGAAAGTCAATGACTTCATCAAGGAATGCGGTCATTATTTCATCGCCACCGTGGATGAAGACCAGCCAAGGGTCCGTCCATTCGGGACCATCAACATTTTCGATGGAAAGCTTTACATCCAGACCGGGCACAAGAAAGACGTGGCCAAGCAGATCGAGGCGAACGGCAAGGTGGAGCTTTGCTGCTTCAACGGCAGCACCTGGCTCAGGCTTTCCGGGACCCTGGCCGAAGACGGCAGGATCGAGGCCAAGAAGGCGATGCTGGATGCATATCCTGAATTGCGGTCGATGTACGACGAGAACGACGGCAATACCGCTGTCTTTTATTTCACGGGGGCAAAAGCACGTTTCTGCTCTTTCACGAGCCCTGAGGAAGTCATCGAGTTCTAATTGTCGTACTGCCGGATGAAGCCTTCCGAGATATTCAAGAAAGGTAGCAGATACAGGGCTCTGTTCTTGTCCCTGCTGCTGTCGGCCATCGGTTTCGGCCTGTACAAGGGAGTGATCGACAACTATATGGCGGAGGTCGTCCAGATGAATGAGATGGACCGCGGGCTTACGGAGTTCTTCCGCGAACTGCCGGGACTTCTGCTGGTACTGATACTGGCCGTATTCTACCGTGCATCGGCCGAGAAGATGTACAAGGCCGGCATGGTCATAATCACTTTCGGCATGGTGCTGCAGGCTTTCATTTCGCCTGTCAAGGCACTGGTGATGCTGGCGATATTCATCTATTCGATCGGCGAACATATCCAGCTCGGAATGAAGAACACCCTGTCGCTGGAGTATTCGAATGAAGGGCATGGAGGGGCTGCGCTCGGATATCAGAATTCCGTTTATCAGATAGGCAACCTGGTCGGCTACATCGTCATCATCGCGGCGTTCGCAGTAGTGTCGTCGACCAAGCTTTTCAAGCCGACATTCGTCGTGGCGGCGGTGTTCATGGCTTTTGCCATGCTAGTGGCGTTCAGGCTTTCGGGCAACAGCGAGACGGACAAGTCGAAGAGCAGGTTCTACTTCCGCAAGAAGTTCAAGAAATACTATATGCTAGAGGTGTTCTATGGCGCCAGGAAGCAGGTATTCTTCACTTTCGGCCCATATGTCCTGATATTGTTCTATGGCGCCAATGCAGGCGTGATCAGCCTGCTTTTTGCAATATCGGCCGTCGCGTGCTTCACTCTGGCGCCGGTAGTAGGCAGAATCATCGACAGCATCGGCTACAAGGCTGTAATGATCGCGGATACGCTGATACTGGTCATTGTATGCTTCTTCTACGGATTCGCACATCATCTGTTCTCGATGCATACGGCGTTCATCGTATGCTGCGTGAATTATGTGCTGGATTCCGTGATTTCGTTGGCGTCGATGGCGTCGAACGTGTATGTGCAGGATATTTCTGACAGCAAGGAGGAGATGAGGGCGACGATTTCAACAGGTATTTCGGTCAACCACCTCATCACCATATTCATAGCTTTGCTCGGAGGGTGGATCTGGAATGTGCTCGGAATTGAGACGCTCTTTATCCTGTCGGCCGTGCTGGGCTTGTGCAACAGTGCTTACGCTGCTACAATCAAGACCTCGAAGGATAAACAAATAGTGGAGGGGTAAGTTCTTTTTTTCGGAATTAATTGATATATTTGCAGCGCAAAAAGGGGTATTAGCTCAGTTGGTAGAGCGTAAGGTTCGCAATCTTAAGGTCAGGGGTTCGATCCCCCTATGCTCCACTGAAAAAAGCTCGGCGTCTGCCGAGCTTTTTTCGTGGAGCGAGGCTCTATTTTTCACTGAGGGGCGGACCCCTCAGACTCCCTGACATTCTTAATTCATGGTAGCAGACGCCGGGCTTTTTTCGTGGAGCAAGGCTCTATCTTTCACTAGGGGCGGACCCCTCAGACTCCCTGACATTGCTATTTCGAGGTGGCAGACGCCGGGCTTTTTTCGTGGAGCGAGGCTCAATTTTTCACTGTGGGGGGGACCCCTCAGACTCCCTGACATTCTTAATTCATGGTAGCTGTCGCCGAGGAACAGCTTACTACAGGATTATTTTTGCAAGATACGAATCTGCTCGACAGAGAGCCCTGTCGATTTTGCTATCAAATTCTCTTCTAATCCTAATGCAAGCATGCGCAAAGCAATTCCATTGCGCTCTTCCAAGCGTCCCTGTTGGAAGCCTTCCTGATGTCCCTCCTCTCTTCCTTCTGCTCTTCCCTCTGCTCTTCCCTCAGCTCTTCCTTCCTCGCGGCCTTCCTTGACCGCCAGCCGGCGCGCGTTCAATATGTCCAGATCTGTCATCATATCCTTTACGTATGTGGTTTCGTCATCCTTGCTGAAACCGGCGCGCTCGCATGCCTCGAAATAGGCCGAGAACACCGCATCGCCGTCACACTCGGACGGAATCTCTTCCAGAAAACCCGTCCGTCCTAGCAAATATAACCACTTTTCCGGATAACCCGCCAATTCTCGATCCTTTTTGTTGAAGTCCTCGATGCCCAGGAAGATGAACTCAGTCGAACCCGGCATGCGGGTACCGCTGCGCTCCTCCTTCAGCGAATAACGGAGAATATATGCATCTTCTGGAATTCCTGCATCCAAGCCCAAAGAGCGTATGCCGAACTTCAGGAAAGACACGACATATGTGTCCGGAAGGGAGTAATCCCACCCGCGGCCACGCTCACCCGCCATCGATATCAGCCTGGATGAATAGAACAGGGTGCGCTGGCGGAAGTTCGTCTGACGGGCCTTCTGCATCTCCACGATGAACCTGGTGCCATCCTGGTCCTCGCACAGGA
>JAZQNI010000105.1:0-27743 GCA_045627265.1 Candidatus Cryptobacteroides sp. | reverse complement strand
TTCCACAGCTCCATCGGACAGATTTACCAGACCTGGGACGGTCAGGACCTCTACCCGTCAGTAGAGGAGAAAGCAGCGATGCTTGTCACACAGCCAAACATGGGGCTGCGTCAATTGTCAATAGTGGGTGACCAGGTGTCTCACCAGAATATCGTAAGTTATTGACATTTAATCAAGTATAGTCAAGTGCATCGGGAAGTAACCGTTGCAACTAATAATTTTAACAAACAGGGCCGGCACGGTCCTGCCCCCTTTTTTGTCCTACGGCATTTGACAGATGCTCAGAACTTAGACTGTTCCGACAGTGGGTGGCAATAGCTTTGCTACATGGGGAAAAAACCGCGTCTGCGGAAAGTCGGCATTTTTGCCGCCGAGGATCCTCGGCAGAAATTTGCAAATAACTGATTTGTAGTCAATTATAAATTACAGATGCGGAAGGTCCTAAGGGGAAAATGCCAACCTTCCGCATTTTTGTCAAGCAAAAGTCCATCACATCTCTCTGCCGAAACCGAGATTTGTTGGTTTACCAGAGAAATAATCCCATACTTCGCCTGATCGCTGATGAAAAGGAAGGCATACAGGGCATTGGACATCTGGGGATTAGTGTGTACATTTGCTGAGACCCCAAAAACACAAATCCAATGAATACGGCCGACAAGAGAGTTATCGATATTTCCCATTGGGACAGGAAAGAGTACTATTCTTTCTTCGGAAACATGCCTGATCCGTTTTTCGGACTCACGGCAAAAGTTGATTTCACCGAATGCTACAGGAAGGCGAAGGCAGATGGGAAATCGTTTTTCCTATATTCGCTGCACGGCATTCTCAAGGCACTCAACTCGATCCCAGAATTCCGATACAGAATAGAAGACGGGGACGTGGTCCAGTACGATTACATCGGTGCCAGTCCGACTGTCGCACGGGAAGACGGGTCATTCGGATTTGCTTACTTCGACTGGGACGAAGACCTGGGCAGGTTCGTGGATGCCGCGACTGCGGAGATTGCGCGCGTGAAAAATGGCTCGGGATTGAGCATCAACGAAAACGAAGGACGCAATGACATCATATATTTCACAACCATCCCTTGGGTCGATTTTACCGACATCAAGCATGCCGGAGGACATCGCACGGGAGATAGCATTCCGGAAGTCGCCGTCGGGAAACTGCATGAAGAAAACGGCCGGATGGTGATGAGCGTCTCGATAGAAGCCAACCATGGTCTTGCTGACGGCAGGCATGTCGGATTGTTCATCGACGCACTTTCTGCCCTTTATTGAAATCGGGCGGACCGTTGCGCAAGCCTGGGCAGAAGGTCTCAGTCAACCCCAGCCTACAACACCATCAGCAGAGTGCCGGCAGCAATCAAAAGGCAGCCGATTGCGCTCTTTACGGTGATGCTTTCATGAAGGAAGATCACTGCAAGGATGATTGTGATGACTATGCTCGTCTTGTCGACAGGTACGACCTTCGAGGCGTCACCGATCTGCAGCGCCTTGAAATAGCAAAGCCATGAAGCGCCGGTGGCGAGTCCGGACAGGATCAGGAACACCCAGCTCTTGGTGCTGATGGCATCGATCCCTCCCTGTGACTTGGTGATGAATACCATGCCCCATGCCATGATGAGCACCACGATGGTGCGGAGAGCAGTTGCGAGATTTGAATTGACGCCCTCTATTCCCACCTTGGCGAAGATGGACGTCAGAGCAGCGAACAGCGCCGAAAGCAGCGCGAAAACCAGCCACATGTTGCTTGTCATAGTATTCTTCATGTCTTTTTGCAAAACTAATGCGCCAGCGGCTGTGCCATGCCGTGGTAGATGAGCCACACGGCCAAGGCAATCTGCAGGGCCAGGAACAGCGGCACGAGAATCTTGAACTCCCAGTGCTTGGTCTTGTGATGGAACACGCGCATCCCCAGCAGCGCGCCGAGCGATCCGCCGAAGAACGCCATGAGCAGCAGCGTGCTCTCCGGAATCCGCCACTTATCCTTCTGCGCCTTGCGCTTGTCGATGCCGTACGCCGCGAATGCGACGATGTTGACCAGCAGCAGCGCCGCGAGTATTATCTTTGTCCAATTCATCGGCAGCAAAGATACGCCAAATAATTCGATTTGCGGAAGGTCGGCATTTTTTCCGCCGAGGATCCTCGGCAAAAATTTACAAATACTTAACTATCAGTGTATTACAAAATTTCACTGTGGAAGGTCAGCGCCTAAAATGCCAACCTTCCGCAAAAACAGAACTGCATGTCCGGTAATAAGTTTACTCCGCCCTGCCAAGAATTGCACGAACCAGATCCCTCTCCATTCTCAAACATCTGGAAACCTGAGGTATGGTCAGGAACAATTTCTTCCCCAGATATTTCAGGAATTGTGCTTTCTGCCTAGGAGTTAATTGCCCGATAGACTTGCCATACCATTGACTTGCATAGTCTTCGGCACTTTTCAGAAATTCCGAATCAGACAAACGTATTTTCATTATTGACTGTTCGAATCTGACATCACATTCATTGACGGTCCCGATCATCCTCATAAAGAAAGACTGGTCTCTGTTATAAATCATTTCAAAATAATCGTAATCGCACGCACTGCGCGGATCGAGGCCGGATCTCTCATCTAAAAGCCACTCCACACCAGACAGATCTGCACCAGTATGAAATATCTTTTCAATGTCACGTGTCGTCAGTTCAGCCACCTTTTTCAGCTTGGCCACACGATCAAGATCCTGCACGAACATGGCTCTGCAGCCACCCCAGCGATAGGAAATGATATCACGAGCACCATTGTCCAGAGCATTTTTGGGAATATATGCAAGAACATTCCTGGCATACTTTATTGAATCAATTGCAGTGATGCTGACATTGACTCTATGCAGTATCGAGATATCTCCATACTTCCTCCTGACCCACATCGATTGAACCCTTTTCAATTCCACGCCATACTTGTCGACATCTTCGCGGCTTCTGGCCAGCAATGCGACATGAGCATGATTGGATACAGCAGTATGGATTATCACAATGACATTGCACTTATGAGCTGTTATGTAAATGTATTTAACAAACGTGTCATAATCTTCATCATCCCGGCATAATGTGGCAGTTTCATGACCCTTGATGCAGAAATGAAAAGGAGATACCATTGCATTATTCCCATCTGGCAGTTTCCGCTGTACAATCAATCTGGAGTCCATGACAGAAGTTATGACTTTTTCTGGCCTAAAATGTCCAACATGAAAGGATTAACCCATGTAATCGGCTCGTCAACCTTAACCTTGAATCCATATGATTCTTTCATCTTACGATACTTCTTTTCGTATTTCGGAAGATGACTGAACATCATCATATCCCATAGATGTTCAATATGCTGATAAGGCTGCCCATCAGCACATATATCTGCAATTGTCAAGAATTTGATGACCCGGCTCAGCATCATGTTCTTGTTTATAAAATACTCTAAAAACAACGCTTCGATCAACGGTTCAAGCATTTTGTCGAATCTGGCAACTGTCCTTTCATCCAAAGGATCACCTCCACTAAAGACATCGACTTCAGTTTCAAATGTATATGTCCCGTTATCTTCAACAGATATTTCAATCAATTTCTTTTTCATACACACATAATCATTATGCCCGACAGCATATCATCAACAATCAGAATAATATGATTTCAGTGCGTACTACTAGAGAGGGGGTCAGATCCCCGGCCAGAACGGCCTGCAGAGCTTGCTAATACATTTCCCGGTATTCAAGCACTAAACCAACTGCAAACATAACAAATGCAGTCAGTATGTAAAAATATTTTTCAGACCTTCCGCAAACCGGAAGAATGGCGTCAGCGATGGCTGGCCATCACTGACATACGGGGCGGACGGACAATCCGCAGAAGCGGTCGAAGGAGATGCAGTCGCAGGCTGTGCCGCTGAACCGCAGGACGTGCGCCTGGTTATTGTTATCGACATCAAGCGACCTGGACCAATACTGGCCGATGGAGCCGCCATCATGGAAACCGTTATAATCGTAGAAACCGGCGGCAGGTAGGAAAATCGACTCTCCGCTCGGCCCTGTCACTTCATAGCCGTCCACTCCGTTGAGCGCGGTCCACTTCCAGGTGCACTTCGTCCTCA
This sequence comes from Candidatus Cryptobacteroides sp., assembly GCA_045627265.1. Taxonomy (GTDB): domain Bacteria; phylum Bacteroidota; class Bacteroidia; order Bacteroidales; family UBA932; genus Cryptobacteroides. The sequence goes on along the minus strand of JAZQNI010000105.1, from coordinate 23,624 downwards.
ATTCATCCATCTCCTCGGTCGTCGGGATGTGCCACATGCTGCCAAACGACACGGTGGCGACATCATCTTCAGCATCAAGAGAAGTCTTGTCGTCCCTGTCACCCTGCCCATAGCTGGTACAATACTTATGCATATCATATTCTTCTCCCCAGCGGTAGGTGAAATCGCCGAATCTTTCCTTGGTCTCGATTTCCCCCCAGGCGAAATATGACCCGGGCTCTTCCGGCTTCCTTGCCCCCACGTTGACGTCAGCCCATTTCACGGAAAGCCCCATATCGACTGCAGCAAACTCGAGGACTTCGATTTCACAGGATGCGGTCACACCGGTGCCATCCATGCTGGAGGCTGTGACCGTGGCCTTGCCGCCAGATATGCCCTTTACGTCACCATAGGCGCTGACCGTCACCACACTTTCATCGCTGCTGGTCCACTCCACCGCCTGGAGAGCGCTTTCCGGCAACGCGGTGCACCGGATGGTTTCGGCCGAGCCCTTCGTCATTTTGAGAGATGTACTCTCCAACGCCAGGGAAGAAACCGATCCGATGTAATTCAGCAGAGCGCAGACAGGGCGCACATAGTTGCCGCCGGAGACACCGCCGCCCCAATACGTATGCCAGCCGTTGTTGTACGTTATGGTCGTATGCTGAGTCAGATGAAGGCACAATGCCAAATTGTCCGTCCCCGTCCAATAAGGAGCAGAGATGTGGTAGAGCTGGGCATCCAAAGCAGGAAGTCTCAACACATTGTCGGTGTAGCCCTCCATCTTGCCCGTGAATTCGAATTCAGTCGCAGAGCGGTCGGCGCTGATCCTGGTGCTGCCCTCTCCTTCCGTCGCCGCGATGTAGAGCTCGGTCATATCGGCCTTGGTCGGCACATACCAATGATCGCCCCACATAAGCCTTGCAGCGTCGTCCGCGCCTCTGGATTCCGTCCAGGACTGTCTGTCGTTTTCGAGGTTGACCTCGGCGAACCTTGGTCCTCCCGGCCAGAGCTGGACCCAGTTGACATATGTATCCTCCCCCTTATACCAGGCCTTGGCTGAGCCTTTGGTACCAACCTTGGTCATGGTACAAGGCACATGGTAGAGCCTGGATGCCTCGAACTTCTTGGAGCCGCCCAGATCGTAGAGGTAGAATCCGCCCGGCATTTCGAGCGTCACGGCCAATGCAGCATTGCTGAGGTCGCACGGAGGCAGCATCAGATAGAAAGAGCGGCGGTCACCAGCATTTGCGCTGAAGTCCTCCAAATCCAAAGAGATGGAAGACGCGTAAGTCTCAGGGACGAATGCCGGCTGCGAAGCAGTAAGGTCATAGTGCCCAGTGACCGGAATAACGGCGGAATCGGCCTCCAGACGCAACTTCGTATAGCTGCCATTCTGTGGAATGCTGAGATCGATGACCACCAGCGCCCCGACATGATGCATGGTGAATGTCATCGATTCGTCGCCGGCGGTCTGCCAGTCGGAGTAGGTATAGTCGAACCGACCCGCACCACCCACGGCCCCGGTCTGGGACTGGCCGACGTACGTGACAGGGATCGAAGTCTTGCATCCGGCTGATTCGAAATTCGCTATGTCGAACGGGTAATATGCACAATAGTCCAGCCCTTTCTTCACCAACCAGCCGCTGCAATCGAAGGTCGCAGATGGTAGTCCGGCCAGATTGGCAGGAAGAGTGAACGGCTCCTGATACCCTTCTCTCGGGAAAACGCCTACGAGGTCTCCTTCAGACCAGATGACCGCACACTCGTCGCCGGGGGTGCAGGCTGTCTTGGTCTCCCCTTCCGGCACGAATTCATCGATGATGAACATTGCCTCTCCGGCTGCATTCACGTCGGTGATGATATCGGGATCATCCTCCCTGCAGGAGAACGCGACCAGGGGCAGAAGCGTCAGTGCCGCTGTTCTGATGACCGAAATAAGTCTTATAGATGGATATCGTTTCATAATCTATTCGTTTATGTATCAAATGCAGACGCAAATATACGACATAAACAGCAAATACCCATCTGCTGGAGGTCTCCGACAGAGAAGATGTCCATAAACAAAATGCATTTAAAAACTGCAATTCCGGTGAAATGCCAGCCAAATGATTTATCTTTACGCAGGAAAAACAAATAATGCGCGATATGAAAAGAGTCCTTCTGACGCTTGCCGCCGTTTTCGTGGCGGTGTCGGCCTTTGCAAAACTCCCGATAATCGGGGTCTCCGGATTCATGGCAGATGACCGCAATGTCGTCAATGCGGCATATACCGAAGCCGTGATTGCGGCCGGCGGCGTCCCGGTGATGATACCTGTGATGAAGGACGACGCTCTGATCGAGGCGGTGGTTTCGACGATCGACGGCCTCATAATGACGGGAGGAGAAGATTTCGACCCGCTCAAGTATTATGAGGAAGAGCCAGTGCGGGCGCTCGGAACAATTGCCCCCGAACGGGACGAATTCGACGTCAAGCTTGTACGCGAGGCGGTCAAGAGAGGCATTCCGGTGCTTGGAATCTGCCGCGGCGAGCAGCTGCTGGCAGTGGCGTTCGGCGGCAGCCTGGGGCAGGACATTCCTTCCCAGGTGGAAGGCTCTTCAGTCAAGCACCGCCAGTCGCCGACTCCGGCATCATACGGCACCCACAGCATCCTGATCGAGAAAGGCTCATTCCTCGAAAAGGCACTGGAGACCGACAAGGCGGTGGTCAACTCATTCCACCATCAGGCCATAAAGACGCTCGCCCCGGGATTCAAGGCTGTGGCGACTTCGGCCGACGGAATCATCGAAGCAGTAGAACGTGTCGCCCCGATAAAGGGATTCCCGGACGGCGGCGGCATGGTCATCGGCGTCCAGTTCCACCCGGAGGGCCTTGTCCGCGGGGAAGACAAGAGCTTCCTCGCAATCTTCAAGCTCCTGGTGGACGAAGCTGCGAAGTAGCCGCCCGGGCTCTTGCTCAGTCAGGCCACTCTTCCTCCTCGAAATCAGGGATGGTCACACCACCGCCATCTGGGGAATTGACAATCAGAGTCTGACAAAGAGGAGCAGAAAGCACCACGAGCTTGATTCGTGGGGATTTATATTCCATCTTCATACTACAACTCTATAGATTCATATCCAGGAATCATCAGGTCGACACCGAAGCCTTCGTACTGCCACTTGAGGATAGGACAGTTATATGTGTTGTCGGGCCAGACGACGTCCAGGTATGCACCATTGCCGTTGATCACTGAAAGCTGATTGAGGAAATTGCGGCAGTTGACCAGGTCCGCTGGAGAGTCCTCGCTGTACAGGTTCCCAAATGACGCAAGATTGGTGTTCATGTAGTCTGCTTTGGTGCTGTAGCATATGCCGTAGACGCCTACATTAGCGGAAATATCACCGCAGAAGTAGCAGTTGCGCACTTCCTCTTCCAACACAGAAGAAGCGGTGATACCACGGACTATTTGGCTTCCATAAACAGTGCCGATGCAGTAGCAGTCGGTACAGCTACTACTACCAGACACGCCTCCGGTGTATTGGACACCTTTGACAGAGCCCATGCAATAGCATCTGGTGCAGCTTCCTTCTCCGGTCACACCGCCCACATAATAAGCTCCGTTCACACTGACACCTTCAAATCCGCATTCAATTGCCCCGCCATTGGCTTTTCCAGCTATGCCGCCAGAATAGGAACCGAATTGGGGATTAGTAGTAATTGTAATTTCTCCCTTTGCCACACAGTTCTGGACAGATTTGGACGTCGATCCCACAATGCCGCCCGCAGCTTCCGCACCATTGATCTGGCTTGTTCCAAGAAGTGAGCAATTCTCGATTACGTCGTTTCCTGATCCCACGAGTCCACCGACTTCCTCATTTCCAATGATCTTTATGTCGGAGCAGGTGCACGACCGGCAATACCCGGAGCCTGCGATTGCGCCCACCTTGTTGCGGCCTGTAATGAACGAGTTGACAACGGTCAAGTCGCTTACGCCTCCGTCCGAGACCACTCCTACCTTGTCGCAATGGTCGAGGCCACACTGGATGTAGGAGAGTTTGTGGCCGTTTCCATGGAGGAAGGAGGTCTGGAGAGGCAGAAATGCCTCGCCGGAGAAGTCAACATCCTGCTGAAGATGCAATGAATTAGGCCATTGGATGAGTGCAGCAGCGAAGAAGTCATCGGCGCTCTTGAGGCTCAAGCCGTTGGTACCGGAAGTATGTTCCAAGGTCACGTGCTTGGTGGATCCGGCAGCGAAGTCAAAGCTGATGGAGTAGCATTTACCAGCATTGAGCTTGACTCCACTCTTGAAGATCTCATATACATGGCGGTTGGATTGAGCATCACTGCCAACGGCGAAGAAGATAATCTGATTATTTCTGAGGTCCGCAGGGGCGATCAAGCTGTACTGGACCTCTGCATTGATCTGCCCGAGCATATGCACAAATGTGCCGCTGTATTTGGTGACCAGCCCGTCGGGGCCGATGGTTCCCATGTCAAGTGTAGGGAGTCCGTCGGTAACCACGGCAATGCCGAGATTAAGTCCGCTCTGGAATCCGTCAGGAATGTTCGAAAATTTGAACGACAGCATGGTGTAGAGATGCTGCAGGGTGATCTCCGCGCTGGTCTGACCCTTTTCGACCGAGACGTTGCCATAGAGACGGATCAGTTCGTTGAGTCCGGACGGACTGCTTTTGAGCGTCGGGTATTCTTCGAGTTGAGCGTACAGAGTGTTCTGCTCATTGACCACGATGTAGCTGCCGGTAGCGACCAGTTCGTCGGTGTGGAACTTTGCAGTCTTGGCCGGTTCGGTTATGTCCGTAGTGAGTGTTATCGGACGATTGCTTCCATTGGGGTCTATCATGACCAGCTTGTCGCCAGGGGTCCAGGACATGCCAAGACCCTCATCGTCGAACGCGGCCTTGCTGGCGGGATCGCCGTAACCAGCTGTAAGAGTGAAACCATGGCTCGCCGTGATGGTGGTGTCCGGAGTGTCCTGGTCGAACTCTTCCACCTGGCAGGAGCCGAGCGTGAGAGCTGCAGTGAAGGCAGCAAGGAAGTAACTGATCTTTTTCATATTATATATTTTTTTGATTCTATTTGCTAAGGATATCTTCTTCTGAAATTGGCTTATATGGGCCGTCTTTGCATTCGAGGATGACGGTACCATGCTCGAGCGATTCGATCCTGTGCCAGCGGCCTTTCTCGATGACCATAGCGGCAGTGTCGGACCCCGCTCGTACCGTGATCGATTCCGTGAGCCGGCCTTCATCGTCATAGAAGTATTGGACAGCAGCCCCGCGAAGTATCACCACGACTTCCGATGTCTCCCGGTGCCGGTGAATCGGCAGTTCGGTCCCCGGTTCCAATGCGTTCAGCATTCTCTGCGATGCATCATCCGATGAATTCCGCAGGTCATAGTTCATCCTCAGCCGGGGCGAAGCCTCAGCCTGCCTGGTTATCGTGTCAAGAAGTTTATCGTCTATTTTCATTGATTTCCTTTTCTATTTCTCTAAAATTTTAGCAAGTTAATCATTTTTCCATAATTCTTGTTACTTTCGCAAATATTCCCCACGGTCGCATGACCGGATGATAAAGATTTCTCTATGGACAAAATAGATAAGATAGTTTACAAGTCCCCTACCATCAAAGTGGTGGAAACGGCTGTCAACAATGTGATCTGTTCCGCCTCGAATTACGGAAAGGTAAAAAACGAGAGTTTCGAGGAAGAAGAGTTTGAGTGGTAATACTTCCGAAGATATGAGAAGAGGATTATTTGCAGTCTGCATGCTGATAGCTTCATGTACTGCCATCGAAGAGGAAGCTCCCGAGATCCTGAATCAGGGTGACGGGTCGATGACCAAGATCACGATTTCCGCATCAAGCACACTTGATACGAAGACAACCCTGGTTCGCGACGGGAAGACCAACCATTATTTCGTAAACTTCAATGATACGGATCAGCTTGCTGTCTTCGGTGGCAGCTCAACCCCCAACCGCTTCGTCATTTCCGGCGAAGTGAGCGATTACAGCGCCGTGAATTTCGAGGGCAACATAGAGGCGGGCTTCGCTGGATCGCCTGTTGCCCTGTATCCTTTCAGCGAAGAGGCAAGCTTCGAAAACGGGAAGATCAAGACCGTCCTCCCATATTCGCAGGATGCCCGGAAGAACGATTTCAGTCGGGAGTCCAACCTCAGTACAGGCATCTGCGTGCCCGATTCCGATGCTTCGGATCGTTTCTCCCTCGAGCTCAGGAATGTTTGCGCAATCGTCAAGTTCACCCTTCCGGCGAGCGTTTCCGTCTCAAGGGTTGAACTTAAAGCCAACGGAGGAGAATACCTTTCAGGAGACATCGAGATCACGCCCGGCGATGAGCCGTCTTTCTCCGTCCTCGACGGCAAGGACTATGTCGAGCTAGTTGGCAGCAATCTGAAGTCAGCGGCCTATTACATCCCAGTCCTACCGTGCACGCTGGAAAAAGGATTCTCCATCAAACTCTACTGCGAAGGTCTCGACAGGCCTTTCGCCGAAATCTCGAGCAACAAAAGCGTTACGCTGAAAAGGAGTGTAATACTGAACCTCGGCACCCTTGACTGCGCAAACGAAGGCGGATTCGCCGGCAGCGGCACCGACGAGGATCCGTACATCATCACCAGCTTTACCCAACTGCGCAGGATGCAAAGACTGATAAACGAAGGCAAGGACCTCGACGAGACTGATCCTTGGCAACCGGGCGCTGTTCAGAATCACTATAAGGCTGCATCATATTTTCTCGCATGCAACATAGACTGCGAACAGAAAAATGTAGGAATCGGCCTTGACGAGAGTGTTTACAAATGCATCCGGTTCCAAGGACATTTCGACGGCGGCGGCCACTGCATATCCAACTATATCCTTAACAGCGATGACGATCCAAGTCTCGGTGTCTTCCGTTACGTCCAGGGCGCAAAGATCAAGAACCTTGTCGTCAGTCCACACTTGATATACACCCATACCAACAACTCCAGGAATCTGGGATTCAAGCAGGTTGGTCTCATGGTGGGCCACGTCTATTCCGATGTCGCGGCGGACGTCACTGAAATCACCAACTGCAAGGCCATAGGAAAACACAGAGTCCTGAACGACCCTAACTGCATCGCCGTAGGCAATGCTCCAATCGGCGGCATTGTCGGCATGTGCATAGGCAATCTCAAGATGAAGAACTGCACGAACGAGGCTGACATAGAGGTCTGGCAGGATAATTTCGCCAACAGCTGCGAAGTCTCGATCGGAGGCATGGTCGGGCTCGTATATTGGACGGATCGGACACCTTGCATCACCGAAATCGACCGCTGCCGCAACACGGCCAGTCTCTCCAGTGCCTATAATGATTATTATACTCGCGAGAAACCAAGGGAGTGGGAAGTCAATGGCGGCGGAATGGTAGGTGAAGTCCAAGACGGATCCCCATACGACCCTGTCATCAGGATAACGAACTGCGTGAATAACGGAAACATACACCTGAATGGCTATAGAGTCGAAGCACAAGGTGAGGACCATTTTTCCGGAGGTATGATCGGTCTTTGCAATTCCGATGGCTATCATGACAACGCCCCATACATCTTCAACTGCCTGAACACCGGGGATATCTTTGCCCGAGGAAATGACGCTGCGAGTGGAGGCATGGTCGGCTACAATTACAGCGGCGACACCCACATCTCGCTATGCGTCAATACCGGCAGCATCACAGGCGAAGGTGACACTTCCGATGCCATCGGAGCTATCAGCGGCCAGAGCGAGACCTTTCATGAAAGAGCAGACTGCACCGAATGCTACTTCACCAATGATCCGAACATGTACAGCACAGGCGACGGCGGTTGTTCCCACTGCTGGTACTATGGAGCATTTTCGGAGCTGGGGGGCCAGCCGCTCAGCGGAACCTTCCTTAACGGCAGGAAGTCGATCGTGAACTCCCACTCCTCCGACGGTGCCAAGAAGATATGGACCGATGCCCAGTGGGCCGCAAGCGCGGCATGGATAGGCGAAGCCGTACGTGGCAGTTGTTCCCTCGACATTCCGGCGGCCGGCTACCACCAGTCATCCGTTCTCTGATCCCCTACCGGACAACCTACCTTGCGGGACATCGATCAGAACTATCGACTTATCGACTTCGGAGCCTTTCAAATGCTGAACAGGAATCCGGAAATCCTGGCCGATCAAGAAGGCGGGGATGCCCGATTCGACCATTACCGTCACAGGCTCTCCGCAAAGGGCAGTCTCGAAAAACAAATGTCCACCATTGCTCGACAGACGGAAATCAGTCCCCGGATGTGCCCAGGCACCAATGCCCACAAAGGCACAAACAACTAATGAGAGGATGTATTTACGCATATCCGTTTCTTCAATTAATCGGGGTAAAGATATGAAAGTTATTGGGATAGAGCGGAAATACCACTTCGGATATCATGTTCCGCTGAAGTTTTTCAAAAAAATAATAACTTTATAGCCGAAATAATATTTACACTGTTTTTACAGCAAATAACATGGATTGACATGGAATACATAAAACCATCAGTAAAGGAGGTTATTCTAAATACCTCGAAGTTGATTTGTCTGAGCGGAGAAGGAAACGAATACGTAAGTGTCGGTTCCAATTACGGTCAGGATGATTTTGATCAGGAGGACTAGCGATGAGAAGAATGTTTACAATTGCGGCGGCGGCCGTACTCTTCCTGCTGTCATCCTGCCAGGAAGTCAAACCTGAGATCCTCATCGATGAACAGGCCGAAACAAACCAATCTTCAGAAGGGACATCGGTCACATTCACCGCAGTCACCGAAAATCAAAGTACAAAGACTGCATTATCAAAGAACGCTGATGTCTGGGACGTTATCTGGAAATCCGGAGACAAAGTAAAGGTAAACGGATACAGCCTCAGCATAGACGAAACAGATCAAGCTGAAGGGTACGGTCCGGAATGTACCAAGGCGGTGTTCTCCGGGTATGTCCTTGGTAACAACTCCTCTCCCAAATATCGTGCATGGTATCCTGAAACACTAGGAAAAACAGCAGGATCACTTTCACTGCCTTCTATACAGGAGTATATAGCGGACGGAGTGTCTGGATTCCCTATGTATGCTGAATCTGAAAACGAGTCCCTTCAATTCAAGAATCTCTGCGGCATCGTAAGGCTCAATCTTAAGGGCTCAAAGAATATTTCCGCCATCGGGCTTATTGACAAATCCGAAAACCCCGAAGGGCTCAGCGGCAGCATTGACATAGTCGAATGTACTGCAAAAATAAAAAATGGGGCAGCTGGTGTCACGCTTCAATGCGCCTCTCCTATTGCTCTCAGCAGCGATGAGTTCACTTCATTCCTCATCATTGTCCCTGCCGGCTCATACGGGAAGCTCCAGATCACTATTACCGCCGATGACGAATCCTACGCCATCCTTACAAGCAACAAGGCCATCACAGTCGAGCGCAGCAAAATCACCGACATCAACATTTCCACGCTGAAATTCAAGAACGACAAGGCGATTATTTCGTACACTACGACTAATACGACCCAGATATCCAAGTACCCTGTCGGAGCGGATGCATCGATCTTCGGAAATGGTCTTACCGTTGTAGGCCACTCTTACGACCAATCCTCCAAAGCGGGTATCATAACTTTGTCCGGGACTGTTACGGAGATCGGAGAGAAAGCTTTCAGCAACCTCAGCAATCTGGAGACCATAACGATTCCGGAATCGGTAACAGCAATCGGCAGTCAATCATTCTTGGAATGCCGCAATCTTACGACCATCAACTGGCCGGAGTCGTTGACTTCCGTAGGCTACAGAGCATTCTACATGGATTTGAAACTTGCCACGCTTGACCTGTCACATATTGAAACTATTGGATCAGAGGCATTTTCGAATTGTAATTTCACGAATGTCGTTATCGGCAACAGCATAACCGACATAGGCAACAATGCATTCCAGAATACCCAGGTGACTTCCGCAACATTCAATGCTTTTCCTGCAACTGTCGGCACCAGTCTGTTCCAGGGGTGTGCCAAGTTGGCTACTGCGACTTTCAACTGCGACGTGCCGGCTTTACCGGAGAAAACATTCATTAATTGCACCACAATGACATCAGCTACGTTCAACGGTACTCTTGGCGCAGTCGGCAACAGCGGATTCTACAACTGCAAAGCCTTGGAGGACATCAGTCTTGATGGCACAGGTATCACTTCAATTGGTGACGATGCTTTCCATGGCGTTCCTTTGAGCAGCGAATTCGAGATCCCATCAAGCATAACAGCTATCGGAGGATCGGCGTTCAACAACTGCTCCGGACTTGTAAGCATCACTGTACCGGATGCCTCATTTACTGGGAACAACACCTTCATCGAGTGCAAGAATCTAGAAAGCGTGACTTTCACTGGAGGCACAAGGATGACAAAAATCCCGTACCGCAGTTTCTACGGATGCAGCAAGCTCGCTTCAATCAACAACATTCCTTCCTGCGTCACATCAATTGACAATGAAGCCTTTATGAATTGCGGACTGACCTCTCTCCCTGAAGGTTGGGGACGTGACGGTATCAAGTACGGAAACAGCGTTTTCGCTGGTTGTCCTATTACACAAATCACATTCCCGGACAACTGGACGATCATTCCTAAACAGTTCTGTTACAATATGTCACAGTTGTCGTCTGTCAATTTTGGCAACGGACTTACAACTATTGAATGGCAGGTATTCACTGGATGTTCCTCACTATCTTCCATCACAATACCTTCAAATGTGCGAACCTTGATGAGTTTTTGTTTCTACAAGAGCGGTGTAACTAGCGTCACCGGACTTAACCGTTCGGATCTGACCGTGGAAAACAACGCTTTCAACGAATCAAAGCTTCAAACCATAGACATCTCCAACTGGACTACAATCACAAACAGCTGTTTCGCTAATTGCGCGGATCTTGTAAATGTCACCCTTGGAGAAGGTTTGACGTCCATCAAGTCAAACGCCTTCCAGAATTGTACATCATTGACATCAATATCTCTACCTTCTACTCTGACAGTGATGGAGAATTATGCATTCGCAGGTACAGGCTTGACCGCACTTCCTGCTGGAATGCATGATATGACATTCGGTTCCCAACTTTTCAAAGGGACGCCGATGTCCTCTGTTACTTTCCCAGAAGGAATGACCAAGACGGGAGATTATATGTTCAGTGGATGCAGCACACTGACAAGTGCTGACCTTGGAGATGTAACGAGCCTTGCTGAAGGCACATTCTCTGGTTGCTCATCGCTTGTGAACGTTGATTTCAGTTCCGTCGAGAATATATATCGATACGCCTTCAACAATTGTACGGCACTTACTTCCGTAGTCCTCCCAAACACTCTTACCAGGATGTATGAGCATGCCTTCGACGGGTGTACAGCCCTTGAGACAGTGGACATTGGAACCGGTCTCACGACGATGGACGGATACTGCTTCCAGAATGCAAACAAGCTCGAGACCCTTATCATCCGTACTTCATCAGTGCCGGAACTGAAAGTGTCGCTCAACAGCTCTTCCAAAGCAAGCATTCCGCTTATCTATGTTCCGGAATCTCTTGTTGAGACATACAAGGCGGCATCGATCTGGAGTAACTATTCTTCATGTTTCAGAGCTCTCGAGCCCGATGAAAGCACCGGGCTAAATGAGGACTGAATTGATGTTTGCTATCTCACGGCAAAGCAATTTTTTTTGCAAACAGAGGGCAAAATACATAACTTTACAACTGAAGGACGTCCGCATGCATAGTCCGGCCGTCCTTCATCGTTTAGTAGTGTAATGTATAACCTTTAAAACTTGCTTTCTATGAACACTATTTGCAAGAAGTCCGGACTGGGCAGACTGGTCCTGACTTTCGCGGCCTTGTGTCTGACATGCGGCTTCGCGAACGCGCAGAATGTCATCAAGGGCCGTGTTTGTGACGCCAACGGCGAACCGCTGGCCGGAGTGACCGTTCAGGCCGGTTCGGAAAACGCCTATGCCATCACGGACCAGGACGGAGCGTACTCCATCTCACTCAAAAAAGCAGAAGGAGCCGTGCTCAAGTATTCCCTCATGGGCATGGACGAGGTCACTGAGACCGTTGCCGGCAGGGCGGTCATCGATGTCACCATGCAGGATGACAAGCTCTTCCTGAACGAAGTGGTCGTCACCGGCTACCAGGACATCCAGAGAGAAAAACTGACCGGATCCATCGCGACCGTGAGTGCTGCAAAGCTCGAAGAGAGATACACTCCGAGCATCATCAACAACCTCGAAGGCCGCGTGGCAGGTCTCAGCACCTACGGCGGCAAGCTCTCCATCCGCGGTGTCAGCTCCATGTACGCCGAGTCCAGCCCTCTGCTCGTAGTCGACGGTCTTCCGATGGAAATCGACATCGACGACCTCAATCCTTATGACATAGAGAGCGTCAACGTGCTCAAGGACGCCGCCGCGGCCGCAATCTACGGTGCGCGCGCTTCCAACGGAATCATCGTCATCACCACCAAGAACGCCAGGGAGAAAGGCAAGGTGGACGTGGACTTCTCAGCCAACTACACCATGTATGAGAACAAGAACGTCAACTACGCTTCCAACTTCCTCATGGACGCCAAGCAGCAGGTGGCGATGGAGAAAGCATACTACGACTATTATTTCTTCGGCGGCGAAGTATCCGAGCCGATAACCAGCTTCGAGTCCGTGCTCACCGGTACAGCGAGCACCATCTCCCCTATCGAATACGCATACTACCAGAAGGCGCTGGGCAAGATGTCCCAAAGCGACATCGACGCTCTCTGCAACAAACTCGGCCAGAACAACTTCGCCAAGGAGTACGCGGACGCAGTGTACAAGACCAGGATGGTCCAGCAGTACAACCTCGCACTCAGGAACTCCTCCGAAAAGTCCAGCAACAACCTCGTGCTCAACTTCCTGCATGACAACACCGGCATCATCAACGGCATGGACAAGAGCCTGGACATCACCTACAAGGGCAAGTTCGACGTGACAAAATGGCTCACAGCCAACATGGCCATCACAGGCATCTACAGCAGCTCCCGCTCCAAGGGATACGACTACTCAGGCGTCTCCGACGAATGGTCACTCCCCGCTTACGCCACGATGTGGAATGCGGACGGATCGGCCGTACTCGCCCAGAACAACGAGTACTACGATGTGACCGAAGGCATCTTCAAGAACGCCGGCATCAACATCGTCGACGAGTTCTACAACAACACCAACAACGACAAGCGCCAGTACATGCGCTACCAGGGAGAGCTTCTGTTCAAGATCCTCAGCGGCCTGACCGCAACCACTTCATTCGTATATGAAATGGACCACAACACCAGCACCTGGGACGCTCTCCAGGAAAGCCATGTCGGCCGTGACATCTACAACGCCTACACCGTCATCGACGATTACGGTACTGTGCAGCACCTCACCCCTGCCACCGGCGGCATCCGCTCAATCACCAACACCGACGGCAGATACTGGACAGGCAGAGGCCAGCTGAACTACGCCAAGACGTTCGGCAAGCACGAAATCGCCGCTCTCGCAGGTACTGAATTCCGCGAGACCCTCAGCAACGGCAACAAAGCCCTCCTGCTCGGCTACGACGACCAGCTCCAGAACGCCGCCACCCAGTCGGTCAACTTCAACGACCTGAGCCTGATGGAGACCAACCCTTCATATCTTGGAAGGACCGGCGGCTACAGATCCAGGCAGATGTGCTTCGAACCATACATGTCCGACAACATGAGCCCGATCATGGAGCAGCACCACCGCTACGCTTCATACTATGCCAACGCGACATGGACCTACGACAAGAGATACAACGTATTCGCTTCATACAGAAAGGATTACGCCGACGTTTACGGACTTAACGTCAAGCTCAGAGGCCGTCCTCTCTGGTCAGCCGGTGCAGCTTGGAACATCAGCAACGAGGAATTCATGTCAGCAGCGAAATGGATCGATGTGCTCAAGCTCCGCTTCAGCTATGGTGTGACAGGTAACATCTACCAAGGCGCGACCAGCTACATGACAGCCACCACAACAGGTCTCAACGGAACCACCAACAAGGCTTACGGCGACATCGAGAGTCCAGCCAACCCATACCTCAAGTGGGAGAAGACAGCGACTGCCAACCTCGGACTCGACTTCGCATTCGTCGACAACCGCTTCCGCGGCTCCCTCGACTACTATCGCAAGCAGGGCTCCGACCTCTTCTCATACAAGACCCTCGATCCTGCAGCAGGTTTCGGCACGATGTTCATGAACGTTGCAGACATGGTCAACAAGGGAGTCGAGCTCACCTTCACAGGCGACTGGTTCCGCGAGAACGCACGCGGCGACTTCGGATGGAGCAGCACGCTCACGTTTGCCTACAACAAGAACGAGATCACCAATGTGGACACACCTGCCACAAGGGCATACGAGCTCATCAGCACCCCGTTCAAGACAGGTTATCCTCAGAGCGCGATGTGGAGCTACCGCTTCGCCGGCATCTGCGAGGATGAAGGCAATGAAGGTATGGTCGAGTTCTACGGCGACAACGACGCCAAGGTGCACGACCCTCAGGGACAGTCGATCGACGTGCTCGAATTCTCAGGACAGAAAGACCCTAAGGTCGTGATGGGATTCGACAACCGCTTCAGCTGGAAGGGCCTCAGCCTCAGCATCCTCATGGCCTACTACGGCGGCCACAAGATGTACGCTCTCTGCGAGGACGAGATCGCTTCCATGCCTCGTGGCGCAGTGGACAGCTACTTCGCGGACGCATGGACTCCAGAGCACAAGACCAGCATACCGGGCATCGGCCGATATGCATCCAACTCGACTTCCAACGTCACAAGATATTCCAACAAGACACTCTACGACGCTTCCTTCCTGAAGATCAGGAACATCGTCCTGTCATACGAACTTCCGCAGAGCTTCGCACAGAAGATCTCGGCCGACCGCGTGAACGTACTCTTCCAGGTGGACAATCCTAAGGCTCTCTGGACTGCAAACAACATAGGCGTGGATCCTGAAACCCTGGGCATCCGTGTCAGAAGTTCATACATCCTCGGAGTACACGTCAACTTCTAAAGACTTCCAGCATATGAAAAAGATATTCTTATTCCTCACCGTTTCCGTCCTTGCATTATCATCCTGCAACGGACTGTACGAAGATTTCACGGACCTCAAGCCGAAGGGGAAGAATCTTCTTTCTTCCGCCGACGAGCTCGAGCTGCTGCTCAACCTCGAGATGATGTACATGGGTTTCACCGACTTCAAGACAGTCGCATCCGACATCATCACCGGCAACGACCCATATATGACAGTGCTCTCCCAGCCGAAACCGACCAGGACCAGCATATTGTGGACATACGACGCTTCCAAGATGAACGACCTCGCCGAGCTGACCAACACTGACGCAACATACTCGGACATGTTCGGACTCATCGGCAGAGTCTGCAACCCTATCCTCGGCAACGTGGAGTTCGCGACCGGCGACAAGGCCAAGAAAGATCAGGTCGCGGCCGAAGCACACGCACTCAGAGCGTGGGCGCTGTATGTGCTCGTCAACAAGTTCGCCAAGGCGTACAACCCAGCGACTGCCGCGAACGACCCTGCAATCCCTGTCTATCTCGAAGATGACGACATCAGCATCAACGCACGTCAGTGGACAGTCCAGGAAGTGTACGACCAGATCGTGACCGATGCACAGGCAGCCATCGAACTGAACGCCATCCCGACCGTCGCCGAGAACAGGATGAGGGTCTGCAAGGCATTCCCATACGCCATCAAGTGCTTCGCGCTGCTTGCCATGCAGAAATATTCCGAGGCAGAAAAGGCCGGAAAGGAGAGCCTCGCGATCACCTCTGACATCTGCGACTATTATTCAGATGCATTCACCAGGATGCAGGTGCCTGTAGCAGCGCCATACATGCCTGCCGGACCGGTGCTGGTCAGAGGCAGACAGGGTACGGCGGAAGACCTCCTCTTCACCTTCGACAACGCCATGGGAGACTGGTACACCCCTGAATGCATGGCATTCTTCGAGCCGGGGCACGCCATGCTCGACAGGATATCAGACCAGGATAAGTTCATGGGACCGATCTTCGGTCCAGGCGGCTACAGCTCAGTCACCATACTGCTTCCAGGCCTTATCGGCACCTTCGACACACAGTCCATGTTCAACCCGTTCGGAGTGAAGACCACCCAGGTCTATCTCGCAGTTGCAGAGGCCGAAATCCAGCAGGGCAACATCAGCTCAGCCATCGACTATATCGACATGGTCCGCAAGAACCGCATCGATCCAAGCATCTACGCTCCTCTCAAGGGCACGATCTCTGCCAAGGCGGACGCCATCCTCGCTCTCAAGAAGGCAGCACACGGCGAAGGCATACTCACCATATGGAACTTCGTCGACCGCAAGAGATGGAACCAGACAGATGACTTCAAGCAGTCGTGGAGCCGCACTCTCGGCGAGACCTACACAATCACACCGGATTCCCCGATGTGGGTGTTCCCTCTCCCGAAGAACGCATTGACGCTCAACGCCAACATCAGTCAGAACTATGACAAGAAGTAGGTTTGCATCGTTACTGGCACTCGCAGCGGCGGCTTTGTCGCTGCTGAGTGCCTGTAACGAAAATTCATACAGGATCGACGGGACAGCCGCGGACTTCGACGGCGTCGCGATGCTGAGCTGGACCGACCTCCAGGGCGGTCACGGCTGTGACAGCACAGCGGTCAAGGATGGGAAATTCAGATTCAGAGGCACGATCGACGACGCCTATAACGGCATGATCAAGCTGATATCCGAAGAAGCCGGGGACGTACGCGCTCCGCTCGTCCTCGAGCCAGGAAAGATCCGCGTCACAATGCATCCCGAGCAGGTCAACGAGAGCGGTTTCTGCGTGGCGGAAGTCTCCGGCACACGCAACAACGACTTCCTGACGGCTCTCGACGAAGCCACCAAACTGGTCGGAAAGACTTCGGACGGCAAGGCGGTTGTCGAGGCGATGAAGGAATGCATCAGCCAGCACAAGGACTGCGAATATGCCGCCTTCCTCTACGGAGCATACTGCGCAGACCAGCCGCTCGACGAATACATCGCCGGTTTCGAGTCATTTTCTGATAAAGCGCAGAACTCCAAGCTCGCCTCGCAGTTCCGCCGAACCATTGAATCCAGGAAAGCCACCGCGGCGGGTACTGATGCTCCAGATTTCACCCTGAAGAGCATCGACGGGCAGGAAGTAACGCTCAGCTCATTCCGCGGCAGATACGTCATCGTGGATTTCTGGGCATCATGGTGCGGCCCGTGCAGACGCGGAGTACCGGCCATGAAGGAGCTTTACGCGGAATACCGCGACAAAGGTCTGGAAATCATCGCCGTTTCTCAAGATGACGATGCAGGAAGGTGGCAGAAAGCTGTCCAAGAGGACCAGTCGGAATGGATCCACCTAATCGTCGAGCTTAAAGAAGACGGGAAGGCAATGCGCGTCGGCAGTTCGTACGGCGTGAGCAGCATCCCGGCATACTTCCTCATCGACAAAGAAGGCAGATTCGTCGGCAAATTCGACCACGACGGCCTCTCCGAGCAGCTCGAAAAGCTCCTCCAACCATAGCAGCAACACTACCCATCATAATCAGGAAAGCCATCCCACATCGTCGGGATGGCTTTTTGCTGCACTACCAGTCCTCCTCGTCGGAGTAGCCCTCGTTGTCGTAATTCATCTTGTTCTCCCAGCCGAAATGCGACTCGAGGTCGGCGTCGTGGTCGTGCGCCCTCATTGAAAACATATCCTCGCAGATCGACCGGTCCTCGTCGTTGCGGTCGAATTCGCCGTGCTTCCCGGTATAATTCTTGGTCATGCTCGAGCCAAGGCCTAGAAATGCTTACCAAAATCCCATAGCAAAACAATTAATATGATCACTCGTCCGTCATCGACAATGCAAAGGTAGCAAACCGGATTGACAACTTCTGACACACCTTCAAAAAAAAGCAAGATTTTGAAATAGCGGTGACTTGTACTATCTTTACAAAGATTTACGACCTGTACGCAAAACCGAACCGACGTGATGAAAAACCTTTTCGACGAACTTTGCAAAGACTATCGCTTCAAGGAGGGCTTCCACAACTGCATCAACTGCGGAACCTGCACTGCGATATGCCCAGCCGCGGAATTCTACCGATACGACCCGCGAAAGATCGTGGACATAGTGCAGACCCGCGACGATGACAAGATCGAAGAACTCCTCAAATCCGAGACCATCTGGTACTGCGGCGAATGCATGAGCTGCGTCACCCGATGCCCCCGCAAGAACGGCCCGGGCCTCGTCGTGATGGCGCTCCGGGACCTCAGCATACGGCTCGGCTACTTCACCGAATCCGAAAAAGGCCGCCAGATGCTGCCGCTGACGCACATCATGACCGGCAACATCCTCAAATACGGCTACTGCATCCACCCGAAAAGCTTCAAATGGGAGGACCACAAGGAGTCCGGCCCGGTTTGGAAATGGCACACCGAGCACCTTGAGAAGAGCCTGGAGCGGCAGGGAGCCAACTACATGGGCGAAGGCCCGGGCATCCTGAGGCGCATACCGCAGGAATCGCTCGACGAACTCAAGGCGATATTCGACGTGACCGGCGGCACGGAGCGCATCCGGCTGGTCGAAGAGTATTCGCAGAAGAAGGCCGACGAGATGGGACAGACGCTGCAGGAGTACGAGGCGGAAGCGTTCGAGTACTGCAGCGACAAGCACTTCAACGGCTGACATTCATTTTCCATACGACCACAGAAGAGATGATATACGAAGGCAAACAAAGAATCTGGAGCGAATATCAGAAAGATATTCCGGACGACAAGTGGTACTACGTGCGCAGCTGCATACGCCAGAACTTCTTCCCGGCCAGCGAAAGGATGTTCACGGAGATCACCCGCAACGTCCTCGGCAAGGACATATACGAGACTCCTCACCATACGACCTGCGGAGGCATTGCCTACCACTGCGACACCATCCCCCAGGAGACCGCGATGACCATCGTGGCGCGCCAGTTCGCGCTCATGACCGAAGCCGGCTACGAAAACTACTGTCCGAGCTGCATCACCTCGTTCGGCAACTACGCCGAGATCCTCGAGACCTGGCGCGAATACCCCGAACTCGAGGCCAGGATACGCGAAGACCTCTGGAAAGCCTGCCGCCGGGAGTTCAACAAGCCGAAATACCTCGCGCACTCCAGCGACCTGATATACCACTGGCGCAACGAAATCGCCGCCAGAGCCCGCTACAAGCTGGTCAACCGCGAGACCGGCGACCCACTCAAGATAGTCGAGCACATCGGCTGCCACTACGCCAAGATGTTCCCGTCCAAGGGAGTCGGCGGCGCCGAATACCCATACGTCCTCGCCGGCATGATCGAGAGCTGGGGCGGCCAGGTGGTCGATTACCCGGAGCGCCGCCACTGCTGCGGCTACGGCTTCCGCCAGTACCACGTCAAGGCCAACCGCGGCTACAGCCTCTCCAACACCTACAAGAAGTTCGAGTCCATGGAGCCGTTCCACCCGGACGCGATCATCACCAACTGCCCGGACTGCCCGTACTTCCTCGACAGATGGCAGTACGTGATCGCCGAACAGACCGGCAAGACCTACGGCGAAGGCGGATTCGGCATCCCGGTGCTCACCTACGAGGAGCTGGCCGGACTCGTGCTCGGCTATGACCCGTGGGATCTGGGCCTCCAGCTGCACCAGGTGGCCATCGAGCCGCTCCTCGACAAGATGGGAGTCCCATACGACCCGGCCGCCAAATACCTCGGACTGAACCGCGAAGACATCATGCGCCCGGAGCTTCCGGGCTCGATCAGATGCTTCTGAGACAGCCACTCGAATCGAATGTATAAACCGACGCTCGGGCTGAGCGAACATTTTTGGATATGAACAAGAACATCGTCATAATCGGAGGAGGACTGGCCGGCATGGAAGCGGCCAAAGCGCTTCTGGCACTCGGCCACACCCCCATCCTCGTGGAAGGCTCCAAGCAGCTCGGAGGCCACGTCGCCTCCTGGCACAAGCTCTTCCCGGACATGAGCTCCGCCAAGGAGATCATCAGCCGCCTCCAAACCGAGATCAGCGGCGCCAACATATTCCTCGACACCAAGGTGAACACGCTCAACCGCCTCGCCGACGGCTACAGCATCAAGCTCAACAACGGCATAGTCGTCAATGCGTCGGCCATACTCATCGCGACCGGCTTCCAGCTCTTCGACGCGACCAAGAAGGAAGAATACGGCTACGGCGTCTATGACCACGTCATCACCAACGCCGACCTCGAGGCATGGTTCGCCGGAGCGGAGGACCAGCGCATCCCGAAAGAGCCCGAGAGCATCGGATTCGTGCATTGCGTCGGCTCCAGGGACCTCAAGGCCTGCAACGGCCAATGCTCCAAGGTCTGCTGCGCTACCGCGATCAAGCAGGCGATCGAGCTGAAAGAACGCTTCCCGAACGCCAGGATCTACTGCTTCTACATGGACCTGCGCCTCTTCGGCAAGAAATACGAAGACTTCTACATCAACGCCCAGCGCGAATACGGCGTCCAGTTCATCCGCGGCCGCGTGTCCGAGGTCGGCGAGACCATCGACCGCCAGCTGCAGATCAAGGCCGAAGACACCCTCTCGGGCAAACCGCTCAAGGTCCGACTCGACCTGCTCGTGCTCATGTCCGGCATCGTCCGCAACCAGAGCGTGCAGGAGATCGCGACCATGGCCGGCCTCGACACCGACAGCGACGGCTTCATGCGCAGCGTGGACAATGAATACTCCGTCATCGAATCCAAGCGTCCCGGCATCTTCTTCGCCGGTGCCTGCACTGGCCCCAAGACCGTCCCGGAGACCGTGGCCGAAGCCCGCAGCGCGGCGCTCTACATCCACTCATACCTCGAGAAGCTATGACGGATTTCGGATTCAAACTCAGCAAGAGCTCCACTCTTGACCTCGACAAGGTGGACGAAGAACGCTTCGCCAGGCTGTGCAGCATCGACAGCGGAGCCCGCACCTGCATGGGTTGCGGTGCCTGCAGCGCAACCTGCCCCGCAGGGGCATTGTCCGGCATGAGCGTACGCAAGGTCCTGCTCGCCGTCCAGCGCGGCCAGGACGTGCGCGAAATGCTCCAGTGCTGCATGCTATGCGGCAAATGCAACATGGTCTGCCCCCGTGGCATCAACACCCGGCAGCTGATACTCTCAATCTGCAGCATCTATGACTGAGCGATTCACCACAGGCTTCCATCCGTTCGTGATACCGTTCCTCGCCGGAATGGTGTTCGTGCTCGCTGTCTGCTTCATCAAGGCTGCCATAGTCGTCAGGGAGCTTGACAAGCCAGACCGCAAGAAATGGCTCCTTTCGCTGATACACCCCAACCTACTGGTCAAGAACATCGTCGACATCATACTCGACTGCCTGATCCACGTCAAGCTCTGGCGCCGCACCCGCCTGCTCGGCTTCATGCACTCCAGCATAGCGTTCGGCTGGTTCATGATCATACTCCTCGGCCACATCGAAGTGCTGATGTACTGTCCTGACAAACTCAGCACCTTCTACTACCCTATCTTCTTCGACTATTTCATCGACGGCGGCCAGTACACGGCCATCTCCAAGGTGATGGACGCATTCCTGCTCCTCATCCTGGCCGGCATCGTCCTCGCAATCGTCAAACGCTTCTGGTCGCGCCTCTTCGGCATGCGCCGCACCACCCGCCCGACGCTCTACAACCTCATCGGCCTCTATTCGCTCTGGGCGATCTTCCCGCTGCGCTTGATCGCCGAACAATGCGCCAGGGCCGGCGAACTCAGCGTCATCCCATGGTGGGCGTACTCCATCGCGCTCTGCGTATTCATGGTCGTGCTCCCGTTCGGCCGATACCTGCACATACCGGCCGAGATGCTGCTGATCACCTTCAGGAACGCCGGCGTGAGCATTTCCCGCCCGCACAAAGGCATGGCGCGCGCCCAGGCCGACAGCTGCCCTAACTGCGGCGTCTGCATCGACGCCTGTCCGATGAACGCCGACCGCGCCAACCTCAAGGACAGCACCGTCTATCTGACGAGGCAGCTGCGCCGCGGCAACCAGGCGCGCATCAAGGAGATCAGCGACAAATGCATGCTCTGCGGCAAATGCACGGCCGTATGCCAGGTGGGCGTGGATGGTCCGAAACTCAGGATCCTCGCACGCGCATCACGCAAATACAATATTTCACCCGACTTCTCCCCTGCCCGCATCGACACCGGCACCCCGGCCCGCGCCGAAGGCAAGGTGCTGTACTTCGCAGGCTGCATGAGCCAGCTCACGCCGAAGATCGGCCGCAGCGTCGAGTCGATCCTTCGCAAGGCCGGCATCGACTACGAGTGGATGGACCGCGACGGCGGACTGTGCTGCGGCAGACCGCTCCACACCGCCGGCCGTCTGGCAGAAGCCGCCGAGCTGGTCAAGCGCAACGAAGAGCTGATACTCGGCAGCGGCGCCCATACCCTGCTCGTCAGCTGCCCGATCTGCTACCGCGAGTTCAAGGAGCGCTACAACCTGCCAGGCGTAAGAGTCGTCCACTATGCAGATTACTTCTGCGAATTGATGGACCAGGGACTGATCCGCCCGGAGAAGGGCGACAGCTGCTATGTCTATCACGACCCATGCGAGCTCGGCCGAGGTTGCGGCATCTACGACAGTCCGCGCAGGCTCATCTCCAAGGCGGCCGGCATCGCGGAAGCGCCTAAGAACCGCGCGGAAAGCGTCTGCTGCGGCGGATCGCTCGGCCCGCTCTCGATGTCATTCGCCAAGAGGGAGAAGATCACCCGCGCCTCGCTCAAGAACCTCTACGCCAGCAAGGCGGACGCCATCGCGACCGCGTGTCCGCTCTGCCTCACGACATTTGCCAGATACTCCGACCGCCCGGTCAAGGACCTGGCCCAGATAATCGACGAACAAACACCAGAAATATGAAATTCAACAAAACCAGATACCACCTGACCAACGTCAGCGACGGTCACGAATTCCAGGACAAGGGCTGGACCCTGTCCGACCCCCAGAGCAAGACCCCATCGCTCATCAGAGCCGTCTATGAGAGCAAGGCTTTCACACCGCGGCCGGAGCTCGACGGCATCTACAGATATGCCGACTGGATGCCTGTGAAGCGCATCCTGAAGAAATCCAGCGCCCCTGTCACCTACAAGTCCAAGGGGCTCGCCAAGCATCTGGGGCTGGACAACCTCTACATCACCTTCTCCGGCTGGAATCCCAAGATCGGAGCCAAGTTCAGGACCTGCTCCTTCAAGGAGACCGAGGCCTACTCGGTGCTCGCCAGGCTCGGCGAGGACGAGAAGAGGATACTGGTGGTGCAGTCGGCCGGCAACACCGCCCGCGCCTTCGCGCAGGTCTGCTCGGACAACAAGATCCCTATCGTCATCTGCATCCCGCGCGACAGCATCCACGACCTCTGGTTCACCAAGAAGCTCGACAAATGCGTCAAGCTCGTGGCCGTGCCGCATGGCTGCGACTATTATGACGCCATCAGCATAGGCGAGAAGCTCGCCGAAGATCCCGGATTCATCCTCGAGGGAGGTGCCAAGAACGTCGCCAGGCGCGACGGCATGGGCACAACGGTGCTGAGTTTCGCCGAGGAGAC
>JAZQNI010000104.1:0-41497 GCA_045627265.1 Candidatus Cryptobacteroides sp. | reverse complement strand
CTGGACTACGACTACCGCATCCAGTCGATGATATACACAACAAACTGGATAGAGAGGCTCCAGAAGGACTTCAGGAGGGTCACGAAGATGCGAGGAGCAATGCCGAACGATGAATCGGTGCTGACCCTGATGGGCAAAACGTCAATGCACAAAAACAGTTACGGAAGTCAACTTCCCCGCATTGATTATGTCAAAACTCTGTTCCCCGACTAAACAAAGTCAGAGTGGGCGCGCCCACTCTGACTGAAATATTGATATATTTGCAAATCTTACAAAGTTGCTAGACCGGAGCTAGACACACTTTTTGAAACAGTACCAATTTTGCAGACAAAAACAAGAAAATCACCGCTTATTTTATTGAGTATCAAATTGTTGATTCTTTATTAAGGAGCGACTATATAGTTTTTAAATTTTTACCGAAGTATTGTTAAGAAGGATTACCAAAAATATCGGTCCAAACCAAAGAATGCAAATATGGGCACTCAATCGGCACAATAATATGCCCTTCTGTGTCTATGGCTCCACTTTCAACGATTAAATCACCATCATTATCAGCCCAGACTCGGGAAAGCCCGTGATTAAATGGATCTACGTCATCATACTCACATGGTATCACCAGTTCCCCTGTTTTGTCAATGAACCCCCATTTATCATTGATTTTCACTCCAGCTAAGCCTTCGTGAAACATATATGCAGCGCAGAACTTGAAAGGTATCGCTACGTTTCCATAGCTATCTATAAAACCAACTTTCCCATCAAGTTCAACATGTGCCAATCCTTCAGAGAAACAGTAAGCACAATCGTATATGAAAGGTATCGCAGTTTTTCCTTGTCGGTCAATGTATCCCCATTTTCCGTTACACTCAACGGCAGACAATCCTTCATAAAAATCAGTTGTGGTGGTATATTCAAATTGAGTGAGTTTGTTCCCGTCTAAATCAATCAATCCATAGTGTTCACCATCCTCGCTTACAAAAGCCACTCCGTCTATAAATCTTTCAACGTCTTTATAAATGCAAGGAATCACACCCCTCCCCAAACTGTCCACATAACCCCATTTCCCGTCTTTGCATACACGGATGGAGTTATTCCATTCTGATTGGGCATTGTCGTAAATGATAGGAATCACAACCTTGCCTGTTCTATCAATGAGCCCCCATTTGCCAGCAAGACAAACACGTGCCATACCTTCGCAAAAAGAATAGGCATCATCATATATAAAAGGAATTGCCACGACTCCGGCCTTATCAACGAATCCCCATTTCCCGTTCTTTTTGGCCGATGCAACCCCCGATTTGAAAAAATCAACATCGTCATAGATACAGGGAATGGCCAGTTTCCCATCTTCGTCTATGAAGCCATATTTGCCATTCATTTCAACAAGTGCCATACCTTCGCAAAAAGAATAGGCATTATCATATTTGCAAGGAATAACCAAATTGCAGTATTCATTGACATAACCATATTTTCCCCCAATCTTTACTGATGCCATTCCGCCACTGAAATTACACACTTCTTCGAAGGGTAAATTGGAAAGCCGCTCTCCTTTTACATTGCAGAAATAACTTTCATCCGTGGTGTTCACCGAGACAATAAAGTCGCGATGACAAATCTCGGATTGCCATTTTGCTGATGCTGCAAGGCCGGACAAGAGTAATATGGCAATTAATACTCTATGATAATTCTCATTCATAGTAATGACAACTTGTGTTATTGCTTCCTATTTTTTAGTTGGCTATTAATGAGAGTATCCAATTGATCTTTATTTGCTTTCGAAAAACCAACCATAATCATCCGTCCTGATTTTTCTGCACCACTTAATGTTATCCAATATATAGAAGGATATTGATTAGGTGATTGATGCCACTTGTCGGCAACAATTGATCCCATTAACGGCTTAGGGCCACTAAGCATATTCTCTACAATTAGTTTTTTGTGACCTGTAATTGATCCTGTAACTCTAGAATATGAAGTCGAATTAGGCGCACATTCTGCTATATCACTGTTAAAATTTTTTCCAGAATAGATGAATTTAAACCCTTTTGTTTCAATATTTATACTGATCATTGAAATGGCTTTATCTTCTGTATCCCACGAGTATTGCATCTCTTTTTGATCTGTGTAAGACGAAATAATGGCTTTATCAATAGCCTCATATACTTTAGCCAGATTTCCCCCTTCTGCTGTCGTTGAAATCTTTGCTCCGAAAAGACTATAGTAGTCATTTTCATCCCAATAAGTTTGGCCAAGATTTGAATACCCGTTTTGATTGCCATTTCCTGCGAACCAAACAAGTTCACCGGAATCATTATTTTTATACCAATCTTCCCCATCCGGATCAAACCTGTTCACCGGATCATTGCCGCAGTAGCTGTAAGGGGACATGGAGAAGTACTTGTGGGTCAGCGGATCAACGGCGTTCCAGCGGCAGGTGAAGGAGTCGTAGTAGCGGGCACCGAAGTCGAGCAGGTGGAGGTCCATGCCGGCGATGTCCTGCTCCTCCTTGCCGGCATAGCGCCAGCGGTTCGCGGCCTGGGTCTTGAGAGCCGGTGTGAGGCGCGTGCCGAACGGGGTGTATTCGTTCTGCTCGAGGATGGCGTTCTCCGTGCTTGTCGCAGGGGATGCAGAGAGGTTCACGACTGCGGCGACATTGCCGAGGTGGTCCGTGATAAACCCGTCGGACTCGAAGGAGATGGCTCCGTTGGTGCCGATGAGGGCGATGAGCCTTCCCGTAGAGACTGCTATGCTCTCCAGTCTCTGCGCCCCGTCTGCGCTGACGTCATACACGAACGACCCCCGGTAGCGCTTGCCGGCTAAGCCCGGTGCATCCGCGACGGCCCTGGCCGCAACTCTCGTGCCGTCTCCGAGGTAGGTGTATGTCATCGTGCCGTCCATTGTGCCTGCGCTTGTTCCCGTGGTGCTCTGTTCAACCTGCATCGGCAAGTTAAGGACATTGTTTTGGATTTGCAAGCGGTTGTGGCTGTCGGTGGTGAGATTCCCGGAGGAATCGTATGTATAGCTGAACGTTCCGGTATCCTCGGACTCCGTATTGACTACGCCAGCGAGCCTGTTGCCGGCGGAGGCCGGGTTCATGTAACTCAGTGCCTCCGAGTATATCCTGTCCTGTCCCCTGTCCGCCGTGCGGCTCGTCTGCCAGCCTCGGATGTCGTAGGATGTCGTCTCGGTGACGGCTCCCGTGGCCCTGCCGACCGGGCGCATCAGTTCGTCATAAGCGTAGTCCGTGTGGGAAATCTGCACACCGTCGGCATATATCTCTTCGCTGAGGACGTTGCCCCGGTTGTCAAGTATCAGCTCCGTTCTCACCGTGTGGGCTTCACCGGCAGGGGAGGTGTGCGACTCAAGCGTGCCGGTAACATGACCCCCGAAGTTGTATCTGGTAGAGAAAGTGCCAGTCCAGCCGTCTAAATCCCTCTCCCTCACTTGTATTGTCCGTCCCATGTAATCGTAGTAGAACACACGTCTCCTTGAGAGGGTGTCGCTTGTTACGGTTCCATCGATTTGAGGCATGCTTTGAAAGTACCCCTTAGACGCAGAGTTCGTTGATCACTGAATGTTTATCCGCCACTGGCCGGCTGGAAGTGGAGACAAAAGTTTGCCGGAGACAGACTAGCCGCCCTCGGCTCTAGAGGGAGGGGCCCACGAAGTGGGAGGGCCTGGTCTGGCTCCGGCAAAGCTTTTGCGGAACGGTGAAGCCGGCCAGCAGAAAGAAAAGCTTTTGCGGAACGGTGAAGCCGGCCAGCAGAAAGAAAAGCTTTTGCGGAACGGTGAAGCTTGGCAGCCAATTCTTTAAACACCAACGTCTTAAGCTATCAGCCTTGCGTCAGATTGCGCAAGGCTAAGGCATTAATCGTATGACTGTCAGCCATTTGCCTGCAATCATGAAAAAAGAGGCCGACCATGTGGCCGACCTCTAGAAGATATGTATGTCCGAAGACTATTCCGGCATTTCAGGAAGAGCCCAGCCGTCACGATAAGTGTGCTTGATGAGCTCTGCCGCATATGCATTGGCATCCACAGGATCTGTGTATGTCTTGTTGAAGGTAGGGTGACCGTCCTTGACGGAGAAACCGTCCTCGATCATAGTCCTGAGCGTAGCGCCCTCAGGGATGTTGGTGAAACGCATGTTCTCTCCATCCCACTCGAGCTCGCGGTTGAGGCTCTGCAGACGCACTGCGAGCACACCCATTACGACCATCTCGTTGAACGGACCAGCCTCGCTGAAGTCTGACGCAGTCATGACTCTGTTCTCCGGAGCCTCCTTGCAGGCACGTACCCAGTCCATTTCATGTGAAGTGGTAATCTCGCGGAGCACTGAAGGAACCTTTGGCTCACGTCCGGAGAGGAGATACGGATCCCTGCCGTAGCAACCGCAGATGAGGGTGTCCTTGGTTCCATGGAAGATCACGCCGCCACCATGGTTGTTGAGCTCCTTTCCTTCTGGCATTCCTGCTGGACGCGGAGGCTTGAGGCCGCCGTCATACCACCATACTTCAACCTCAGGCATGGCGACCTTAGGCATGTTGTCCCTTGCTGGGAAGGTGTACTTCACGATCTGTGCGCTAGGACATGAGTCGGTAAGAAGAGCTGTGGAGCTTCCTTGTACCTTTGTAGGATATTTGAGCTTGAGCGCCTTGAACACAGGGTGGAGGATATGGCAGGCCATGTCACCGAGTGCACCTGTGCCGAAATCCCACCAGCCACGCCAGTTCCAAGGATGGTAGATGTTGTTGTATGGACGATACTGCGCCGGGCCGATGAAAAGATCCCAGTCGAGTGTGTCAGGAACAGGGTCTTCTACCGTAGGACGGGCAAGTCCCTGAGGCCAGATTGGACGGTCCGTGAAGGCTTCGACCTTGGTGATTTCGCCTATTTCGCCGTTCCAGATCCATTCACAGGTCTTCTTTACGCCTGGGCCGGAAGCGCCCTGGTTACCCATCTGGGTGGCCACGTTGTACTTGGCCGCAAGCTTGGTGAGGAGACGTGACTCATATACCGTATGGGTAAGTGGCTTCTGCACATAGACATGCTTTCCTGCCGCGATAGCATTGGCTGCGATGATGGCGTGTGTGTGGTCGGCTGTAGCAACCATCACTGCATCTGCCTGGTCGAGCATCTCGTCGTACATGATGCGGAAATCCTTGTATTTCTTCGCATCAGGGAAGCGGTTCAGGACATCTCCTGCATACTTCCAGTCGACGTCGCACAAGCCGATGATGTTTTCAGTGCCTTCAACGGCCTTGAGGTTTCCGTTACCCATGCCGCCGATACCGACTGCGAGGATGTTGAGCTTGTCGCTAGGTGCGACCTTCTTCTTCTGGGCTGCCTTGCCGAAAGCGTCTGCAGGTGCCATTGAGAGACCCACTGCCGCCGCTGCGCCGGCTTTCAGAAATGAACGTCTTGAGATTTCTTTTGACATGATATGGTGTGTTTGGTTATTGATTGCTGTATTTTTCCGTCTGCTCCTTTATGAGCTCGTCGAGTACGCCTTCGTCGAAATAGTTGATCCTCATGGCGCGCTTGACGTCGGCCAGGGTCTCGGCTGCAGCCGCACGTGCGACTTCGCTGCCCTTGCGCAGGACCTCATACACGTAAGGTATGTTTTGCTCGAGTTCGTGGCGACGGGCCCTGATAGGCTCGAGAGTGTCGTTGAGCACCTCGTAGAGGAACTTCTTGATCATCATGTCGCCGAGTCCTCCGGCACGGTACTGGTCCTTGACTTCGTCCAGGGAGTTGAAGGTGAAGCTGACCTTCTTGCCGATGAAGCAGTCTCTGAATTTCTCGAAATGTTCAGGCTTGCAGAATGCGTCGAGGTAGGTGAACACGGTGTTGCCCTCCACCTTGCCGGGATCGCTGACCTGGAGATGGCCAGGGTCCGTGAACATCCCCTTGACCTTGTTCCAGACCTCTTCCGCTGAGTCGGAAAGGTAAATGCAGTTGCCGAGCGACTTGCTCATCTTGGCCTTTCCGTCGGTCCCCGGGAGACGCAGGCAGGCTGAGTTCTCAGGAAGCATGATCTCCGGTTCTACAAGGGTGTCGCCGTATGTGGCGTTGAACTTGCGCACGATTTCGCGCGTCTGCTCGATCATCGGCTTCTGGTCTTCGCCTACAGGAACCGTAGTCGCCTTGAATGCCGTGATGTCGGCCGCCTGGCTGATAGGATAGCAGAAGAAACCGACCGGAGTGCCGGCCTTGTTCTCGTTGTCCTCGGCGTCGGAGAATCCTCTCATCTGGATTTCGGCCTTGACGGTCGGATTCCTTTGGAGCCTCTGCACCGTGACGAGGTTCTGGTAGAAGAAGTCGAGCTCGGTAAGCTCGCTCACCTGCGATTGGATGAAGAGCGTGGACTTCTCCGGGTCGAGACCGCAGGAGAGGTAGTCCAATGCCACTTCTATGATGTTCTGACGTACTTTTTCAGGATTGTCGGCATTGTCGGTAAGAGCCTGGGCGTCGGCGATCATGATGAATATCTTGTCGAAAGCCCCGCTGTTCTGGAGCTCGACCCTGCGCCTCAGGGATCCTACATAATGCCCGATGTGAAGGCGGCCGGTAGGACGGTCGCCCGTGAGGATGATTTTCATTTTCAGTCTTTGATTTGTGCGAGATTCTCGCGGATTTTGGCTTCGATTTCGTCGCAAAGCTCAGGATTGTCTGTGAGAAGACGCTTCACCGCGTCCCGACCCTGTGCGAGCTTCTCGCCGTTGTAGCTGAACCAGCTGCCGCTCTTGTGGATGATCTCGAACTCGACCGCCAGGTCTGTGATTTCTCCTACATGCGAGATTCCTTCGCCATAGACGATGTCGAACTCGGCCTTCTTGAAAGGAGGGGCCATCTTGTTCTTGACGACCTTCACGCGTGTGCGGCTGCCCAGGGCCTCCTCACCGTCCTTGATCTGGGTCGTCTTCCTGACGTCGATGCGGACGGAAGCGTAGAATTTCAATGCGTTGCCACCTGTGGTGGTCTCAGGGTTGCCGAACATGATGCCGATCTTCTCACGCAGCTGGTTGATGAAGATGCAGCAGGTGTTGGTCTTGGAAATGTTTGCAGTGAGTTTGCGGAGAGCCTGGCTCATAAGACGTGCCTGGAGGCCGACCTTGTTGTCGCCCATCTCGCCTTCGATCTCGGCTTTCGGCGTCAGCGCCGCGACGGAGTCGATGACTACGATGTCGATAGCGCCCGAACGGATCAGGTTGTCTGCGATCTCGAGGGCCTGCTCGCCGTTGTCCGGCTGTGAGATGAGCAGTGTGTCGAGGTTCACGCCGAGAGCCTTGGCGTAGGACCTGTCGAATGCGTGCTCCGCATCGATCATCGCAGCGATGCCGCCCTGCTTCTGGGCCTCTGCGATAGCGTGGATGGCGAGGGTGGTCTTACCGCTGGATTCAGGACCGTAGATCTCGATGATCCTGCCTCTCGGATATCCGCCGATGCCGAGCGCGTGGTCAAGCGCCACCGAGCCGCTCGGAATAACTTGTACATCCCATTGTGGCTGATCTCCCAACTTCATGATCGTCCCTTTCCCGTAATCTTTCTCAATCTTGTCGATCGTGGCCTGCAATGCCTTCAACTTGGCGGCATTAACTTCATTGGCCTGTACTTCAACTTCTTTAGCCATAATGTTTTTTAGTTTATTAGTTATGTGAAACCCGCATCTACATAATGCAAGCAACATAGCAAAGATAGTCAAAAACACTGCAAAACTTGCATTATTTTTCACTATTTTTGTGGTATGAAAGAAACTCTTCTGGGAATGACTCCGTCCGAGCTGAAGGCCGCCGCACTGGCTGCCGGGCTGCCTGCGTTCACCGGCAAGCAGCTGGCCGGATGGCTATACGTCAAGCGAGTGCATTCGTTCGACGAAATGACCAACATATCCAAAATCGGCCGGGAGCGCCTTGCCGCCTTGTATGACCTCGGGGTTACGGAGCCGTCGGCCTGCGCCGAATCCGTGGACGGCACCAGGAAGTACCTGTTCAAGGTTTCCTGCCCGATGGCCGGGGGACTGGAAGAGTCCGCCGTCGAGGCGGTGATGATACCGGACGACGACCGCAAGACCCTCTGCGTCTCCTCCCAGGCCGGCTGCAAGATGGGCTGCAAGTTCTGCATGACCGGCCGCCAGGGCTTTCACGGCAACCTGTCCGCGGCGCAGATACTCAACCAGTTCATCGCAGTGCCGGAGTCGGCCGCTCTGACCAACACCGTATTCATGGGCATGGGAGAGCCGCTGGACAACTACGACAACGTGATGCGGGCGATCGAAGTGCTGACCGCCGACTGGGGGTTCGGCTGGAGTCCGAAACGCATAACGCTTTCCACGATCGGCGTGCTGCCGAATCTCAAGCGTTATCTCGACGAATGCCGCTGCCACATCGCGGTCAGCGTACACGACCCGTTCCCTGACGAGCGCGAGACCATGATGCCGGTGCAGAAGGCATACCCTTTGCAGGAAGTCGTGCAGCTGCTGAAACAATACGACTTCTCCGGCCAGAGGAGGGTCAGTTTCGAGTACACCATGTTCTCGGGCTTCAACGATGACAAACGTCACGCAGATGCCCTGATACGCCTTTTCTCGGGGCTCGAGTGCCGTGTCAACCTCATCCGCTTCCACAAGATTCCGGATTTTCCGTATGACACTGCGCCCGATTATGTGATGGAGAGATTCCGCGACAGGCTCGGCGCTCACGGCGTGACCTGCACGATACGCTCTTCCAGAGGTGAGGATATTCTTGCTGCATGCGGCATGCTTGCCGGGCAGCACAAAGATAAAAAATGACGACCATGAAGAAGATGATCCTTGAGATTCTGGCGATGTCGGCCATGCTGCTGGCATCACCATTCCTGGCTGAAGCACAACTCTCGACCCTCAGCGTGAATCCGGAGGAGGATTCGCTCGCGATTGCGGAGATGAGACAGAAGATGGACTACATCCGCCGGTCCGAACATCGTCCGACCGTGGCGCTTGTCCTCAGCGGCGGAGGTGCCAAGGGTGCGGCCCATGTCGGCGCACTGAAGTACCTCGAAGAGCTCGACATCCCCGTGGACATGATCCTGGGCACCAGCATGGGCGGTCTTGTCGGCGGTCTGTATTCGCTCGGCTATGATTCGGCCTATCTGGACTCACTCCTGACCACGGTGGACTGGAGCGTGATCCTGAGCGACAAGGTGCCGCAGTCCTATGTGTCCTACGCTACCAAGCGCTACAAGGAGAAATTTGTCCTTTCAGTGCCGTTCCACTACTCTGAGGATGCATTTCTGGCGATGACCGGCCTGACAGGCAAGGAGGAGCTCGAAGCGGCCAAGAACAAAAAGAAGAAGGCCGAGGAAGAACACGAGATAGACATCCCTATCAACAACATAGCCAGGAGCCTTCCTGCCGGCTATATCAACGGCCTTAACGTCAATGCGGTGTTCAGCTCGATGTCCATCGGCTATCAGGATTCCATCAGTTTCCGGGATCTGCCTATCCCGTTCTGCTGCGTGGCGACCGACATGGTCAGCTGCAAGGCCAAGAACTGGACCAGCGGATCCATCAAGGAGGCGCTGCGCTCGACTATGTCCATCCCGGGTCTGTTCGATCCTGTCCGCACTCACGGCATGGTGCTCGTGGACGGAGGCACAAGGAACAATTTCCCAACCGACCTGCCACGTGAGATGGGTGCTGACTACATCATCGGAGTCGAACTTTCGGATGAGGAGCTCCAGTATGATGACATCAACAATATCGCCGACATTCTCTGGACTTTCATTGGGATGCTCGGCAAGGAGGCTTTCGACAAGAACGTGGAGATGGCGGACGTGTTCATCAAACCGGACCTGAAGGGCTACAACATGCTCAGTTTCGACAAGGAGAGCGTGGCCACCATCATCAACCGGGGTTACGAGGCGGCGAGCAGATGCCGCGACGAGCTCGTCGAACTCAAGTCCATGATGCCGGATGCGACCACCACTCTCAAGAATACGCGTGCGGAGGACATCAACCGCTCCTCCATCCAGATCAGGAGCGTCGAGTTCGAAGGACTCAAGGACCTCGAATCGAGATACCTGATAAGCAAGATAGGCATCAAGGCCGGTGATTTCATCACCAAGACCGAGGTCGAGAATGCTGTCGCGACCGTGTTCGCGACCGGTTCCTTCGAGTCCGTGACGTACAATTTCCTCGGTTCCGAAGAGCCGTACCGTCTCGTGTTCGACTGTGTCAAGAGGCCGGTGCATCAGCTCGGCTTCGGTTATCGAGCCGATACCGAGACCATGATGGACGTCATACTCAACGTCGGTCTGAATGCTCACAAGATCGAAGGCCTGAAACTTGACCTTACCGGCAAGCTTGGTCAGAACAAGTTTGCGGAGGCGCATTTCTCCTGCGATATGCCGAGGACTCCGACTCTCAACCTGGCGGCCAGGGTCGGCGGTTATACCGGCAACATGACCTACGATGACGTCGTCTACCGCTTGAAATATTGGAACCACGTCGAGGAAGCGTACCTCTCCAACATGCACTGGACCAGTTTCGATTTCAACGCGGGCATCCGGAACGAATCGTACCGCACCACCGACTGGCTGTCCAACGGAGAGTCGGTGATGTCCCGGAGCACTCTGGATGCATGCGGCGGCAACTTCACTTCCGCGTTCGTTTTCGGACGTGCACATACTTTGGATGACAGCTACTTCCCGAACAAGGGAGTGGATGTCAACTTCGAGTACAAGTGGTTGTTCGCAAAGCCTGGGTCGCAGGACTTCAAGCCTGAGCATATCGCGTCCCTGAACGCCAAGAAGGTGTTCGGCCGCAGCGGCGGGCATGTTGCATTCATCGCCGGATTGAGCGCCAGAGCTATCTTGAACGGAGATGATGCCGGTCTGACCAACCTCCCGATGAAGAATTTCATCGGCGGAACGATGGCCGGACGCTATGTCGACCAGCAGATACCGTTCGTCGGATTCAACGATGTCCTCATCGCAGAAGACTACCTCGCGGCGGCCCAGGTTGCTCTCCGTTTCCGCTTCGGAAAGAACCTCTACACCTCCTTCAAGGGAGGCTGCTTCAAGATGGGTGCGTCATTGGAGGATTTCATGTCACTTGACAAGATGCCGGTGCTCGGTGCAGGTTTCGAGCTCGCATACAAGACCATAGCCGGACCGCTCAAGTTCGATGCCTGCTGGTCCGACATGACCAAGAAAGTGGGAGTGTACGTAAGTTTCGGCTATGATTTCTAAAGATGACCGTCTCCTCTCGCGCCTCCAGAACGCCTGCGCGCGCAAGGAGTATTGCTCCAAGGACATTTACGCCAAGGCCTTGAAAGGCCTGGACGGTGATGCCGAAGGGGCTGCTCAGATGCTGGAACTTCTGGTCAAGGACAAATATGTCGATGACGCGCGTTATGCGGCGGCTTTCGCGAGGGACAAGTCTTCTTTGTCCGGTTGGGGGCCTGTCAAGATCAGCTACCAGCTCCGGGCGAAGGGTATCGACAGCGCGGTCATATCCGACGCACTCCGGCAGATCGACGACGACAAGGCGGAAGATGCATTGATGAAACTGCTTTCGGCCAAGTACAGGTCTCTCAAGGGGGATGAGCAGCTGCGCCTCAAGATGATACGGTTCGCGCTTTCGCGTGGCTACGAGTATGATGCCGTGGATGCGGCCGTGCGCAAGATAATGGCTGATGGATAGTCTGGACCTCGAAACCGTTTTTGCAAGGAACTGCAGCGTCAGGCGCATTTCGAAGCCTGAATCCGCGGCGTTCCTTGATGCCAACCACAGGATGGGGGACACCACGGCGCGCTACCGCTACGGTCTTTTTGTGGAGAGGACCACTTCCTCTTCCGAGACGGCTCTTCCCAAGGGCACGCTGGTGGCCGTCTCGACATTCTCCAACCCTCGCAGATGGCTCAAGTCAGACCGCATCGTGCGCTCCTGCGAATGGGTGCGCCATGCTTCCCTGAAAGGGATCAGGGTCGTCGGCGGCATGGGCAAGCTCCTCCAGGCATTCATCGACGAGGTGGCTCCCGATGATGTGATGACCTACGCTGATGCATCATGGTCGGATGGCGATGCCTACAAGGCTCTCGGTTTCGAGCTCGAAAGCATAATAGAAAAACCGGAATTCAAGTGTCTTAAATTCCGGCTGAAAATCTCATGAAAATGCGTCTGTCAGGCTATCTGAGGCTTGCCTGAACGTCTGTTCTGCTGAGCATCATCCAACCGCCTTTCCTGCATCTTGCCGGACTGGAGAGCATCGAATGCCTTGCGGTTCTTCAGAATGTCGATGGCTGAGAATATCGCCGAGCGCATGGAGCGTGGGTCGGCTTCGTCCCTTCCTGCCATGTTGAACGCCGTACCGTGGTCCGGCGAGGTGCGCACGATCGGAAGTCCAGCGGTGAAGTTGACGCCCGTGTCGAATGACAGGGCCTTGAACGGCTCCAGACCCTGGTCGTGGTACATTGCCAGAGTCGCATCGAAGGCGCTGAACTGGCCGATGCCGAAGAATCCGTCAGGTGAATAAGGACCGTACGCCATGATTCCTGCGTCCTGTGCTTCCTGGATAGCCGGGATGATGATGGACTGTTCTTCGTCTCCGAGCAGGCCTCCGTCTCCACTGTGCGGGTTGAGGCTCAATACGGCAATCTTAGGGTTGTCTATGCCGAAGTCGCGCTCGAGCGACTGCTTCATCAGCGTGAGTTTGCCGATGATCTTCTCTTTGGAGATGCTCGACGGCACGTCCTTGAGAGGGATGTGCCCGGTCACGATGCCGATTTTGAAGGTGTCGCTGACCATGAACATGGTGCTGTCCTTGACACCGAACGCTTGCTGCAGGTATTCGGTGTGTCCCGGGAATCCGAAACCTTCCAGCGACATCGCCTTCTTGTTGATCGGCGCGGTGACGAGCACGTCTATGTCGCCGTTCTTGATGTCGTTGACGGCCGCTTCAAGTGCCGCGATGGCGGATTTTGCCGATTCCGGAGTGGACTTGCCAGGTTCTGCGAACACGTTCTCCGGCAGACAATTGACTATGTTGATCCTCTTCGGATGTGCTTCTTTGGCCGAACTGATGACGTTGGTGTCCATCTGCTCGATCTCGTGTATGAGTTTCTTGTAGAAACCGAATATCTTGGACGAACCATAGATGACAGGAGTGAAGGCGTCGAGTATCCTCGGGTCGGAGAGAGCCTTGATGATGACTTCGTAGCCGATGCCGTTGCCGTCGCCTTGCGTGATGCCCACTATAGGTTTTCTTTCGTTTGCCATGTTATATCAGATTTGGTGTTTCAGTATTTGTATATCCTACATCTTCTGGAAGGTCCGTCGCTTGATAAGCGGCGACCGCGAGCCTGTCGCAACGCTCGTTTTCCGGATGTCCGGCATGCCCCTTGAGCCAGTGGAAGGTCACCCTGTGCTTCCTGTACAGAGGCAGGAACCTTGTCCACAGGTCCACGTTCTTCACTTTCTTGAAGCCTTTGAGCACCCAGCTGTCCAGCCATCCCTCGGTGATGGCCTTGACAACGTATGTGGAATCGCTGTACACATCCACCCTCGCATTCTCCCACAGTATGGCCTCCAATCCGGTTATGACGGCCAGAAGCTCCATCCTGTTGTTTGTGGTCCGGGCAAATCCTCCGGATATCTCCTTGCGGGCTCCGGCGCACTTGAGCACGACTCCGTAACCTCCAGGTCCGGGGTTTCCGCTAGCCGCTCCATCCGTGTAGAGATAGATCACAGGTCTTTCCTTCTGTTCTGCCACTGCCGCTGTCTTGTGATGTAATCAATGCAAAATTAAATAAAAATAGTTAATTTTGTGTGTTGATGAAGAACGAAATGAATATACTTGTCACTGGAGCCAACGGCCAGCTTGGCTCTGAAATCAGAAACCTCGCACCAGGGACAGGGTGCCGGTTCATATTCACTGACGTGAACGAGCTCCCTGGCAGGGAGACTGTGCATCTGGATATCACGAACCAGGAGGCTGTGGACATCATCTGCAAGTCGGAGAAGATCGATGTCATCATCAACTGTGCGGCATACACCGATGTCGCAAAGGCAGAAGACGATGTCGCATTCGCGGAACTGCTGAACCACAAGGCGGCCGGAAACCTCGCCGCAGCCGCTTCCGCGGCAGGGGCCACCCTGATCCATGTCTCCACGGATTACGTGTTCGGCGGTGATGCCTGTGTTCCTTATGTCGAGACCGATGAAGTCAATCCTCTCGGCGTATACGGCGCTACGAAACTCCAGGGCGAGAAGGCCGTGGAGGACTCCGGCTGCAAGTTCATCATCATCAGGACAGCCTGGCTGTACTCTCCGTACGGCAAGAATTTCGTCAAGACCATACGCAAGATCACATCGGAAAAGCCGGAGATGAAGGTCGTGTTCGACCAGGTCGGCACTCCGACCTACGCCAGGGATCTCGCCGGGGTGATACTCAAGTTCGTCACTGACGGCAAACTCGGCTGCACCGGCATCTACCATTTCACCGATGAAGGCGTGATCTCCTGGTATGATTTCGCAAAGGCTATCTGCCGGCTGAGCGGCAATGTCTGCGACATCCGCCCTTGTCATTCGGATGAGTTCCCATCCAAGGCCAGACGTCCTCATTTCTCAGTCCTGGACAAGACCAGGATCAAGGAGGTGCTCGGCATTGATATCCCATATTGGCTGGATTCTCTTGAAGACTGCATCCGCCGCATAGAAAAAGAAATGATATGATCGAGATCGTCAAGACGGCCATCCCGGAGGTGGTGATAGTCAAGCCGAAGGTGTTCGAGGATGCCAGAGGTTATTTTTTCGAGTCCTTCTCCGCCCGCGACTTCGAGGCTGCGCTGGGGAAGAAGATCGATTTCATCCAGGACAACGAAAGCAAGTCGAGCTACGGAGTCGTCCGCGGACTGCATTATCAGCGTGGCAAGTTCTCCCAGAGCAAGCTTGTGCGTGTCGTGCGCGGAAGCGTGCTTGACGTGGCAGTCGATGTCCGCAAGGGGAGTCCGACCTTCGGCAGGAGTGTCGCTGTCGAACTTACCGGGCAGAACCATTTGCAACTGTTCATCCCTCGTGGATTCGCACACGGATTCAGTGTCCTCTCCGAGGAAGCGGTATTCCAGTACAAGTGCGACAATTTCTATGCGCCGCAGGCCGAAGGTGCCATCGCCTGGGACGATCCCGACCTCGGAATAGACTGGCGCATCCCGGCCTGCAAGATACTGCTGTCCGCAAAAGATTCAGCCCACCCGCGTCTGTGTGAAGCGACAGACTTGTTTGATTATAATGATGACCTGTATGAACTATAAGAGAACAATCATCATCACTGGAGGAGCCGGCTTCATCGGAAGCCACGTGGTCCGCCTTTTTGTGAACAAATATCCTGAATACCACATCATCAATGTGGACAAGCTGACCTACGCAGGCAACCTGGCCAACCTCAAGGACATCGAGGCTGCCCCGAACTATACCTTCGTCAAGGCCGACATCTGCGATTTCGACACCATCTACGCCCTGATGCAGTCCGAGCATGTGGACGGCGTCATCCACCTCGCGGCCGAGAGCCACGTGGACAGGAGCATCAAGGACCCGTTCACCTTCGCCCGCACCAATGTCATGGGCACCCTGAGCATGCTGCAGGCCGCCAAACTCTATTGGGAGTCGCTTCCTGAGGGATTCGAAGGCAAACGCTTCTACCATATCAGCACCGACGAGGTGTATGGCGCCCTTCAGATGACTCATCCGGAAGGTGTAGAACCTCCTTTCACGACCAAAGCCTCCAGCGGCGAGCACCATCTGGCCTACGGCATTGAGTTCTTCACCGAGGATCTCAAATACCAGCCGCACAGCCCGTATTCGGCATCCAAGGCCTCGTCCGACCATTTCGTGAGAGCCTTCCACGACACCTACGGCATGCCGACCATAGTCACCAACTGTTCCAACAACTACGGCCCGTATCAGTTCCCTGAGAAGCTTATTCCGCTCTTCATCAATAACATACGCCACCGCAAGCCGTTACCGGTATATGGCCGGGGCGAGAATGTACGCGACTGGCTTTTCGTCGAGGACCATGCACGTGCCATCGACGTCATCTTCCACAAAGGAACGATAGCCGACACATACAACATCGGCGGTTTCAACGAATGGAAGAACATCGACATCATCAAGGTATTGATCAACACGGTTGACCGTCTCCTCGGACGTGCTGAAGGCGAGGACATGGACTTGATCACCTATGTGACCGACCGCGCAGGCCACGACCTCCGCTACGCCATAGACTCGAGAAAACTCCAGCGTGAACTTGGTTGGGAGCCGTCCCTGCAGTTCGAGGAGGGCATAGAGAAGACAGTCCGTTGGTATCTCGACCATCAGGACTGGCTTGACAACGTCACCTCCGGTGACTACCAGAAGTACTACGACAACATGTACAAAGGCCGCTAGAAACAATTGAAATAAAGATAGATATGAAAAAGGTAATTTTGGTTCTGGCTATGCTTATCGCTTCAGTAACAGGCCTCAAGGCCCAGCAGAGAACATTCTGTGACAAGTATTTCGTCTCCTCCCTGGGACAGCTGCTCCCGTACAAGGTCATCTACCCAGATAACTTCGACCCGACAGCATCCTACCCGATGCTCCTCTTCCTCCACGGAGCCGGCGAACGCGGCACGGACAACAACGCCCAGATAGTCCACGGAGGCAATCTCCTCCTCACTGACGAAATCCTCACCCAAGCCATTGTGATCGCCCCACAATGCCCGAATGAAGACTTCTGGATCCGCTACGCCGACCTCGGCCCGAACGGCTTCGACAACTTCGCCGAAAACGCACCGATCTCACCATCCCTCAAAGCCGTCAAGGAACTCCTCGACTGCTTCATCTCACTCGGATTCGTGGACACCGACCGCATCTATGGCACAGGCCTCTCCATGGGAGGAATGGGCACCTTCGACCTGGTACTCAGATATCCTGACTTCTTCGCCGCAGTCGCACCGATCTGCGGAGGAGTCAACATCGACCGCGTCAAGGCATACACAGGCCACACCGCATTCCGCTTCTTCCACGGCCTCAAAGACAATGTAGTCCCTCCAGCAGCCAACCAGGCCGCATACGAAGAACTCAAAGCCAAAGGCTTGCACGTGGATTATGTGGCATACCCGGAAGACGGCCACAATTCATGGGACGACGCATTCGCCGAGCCGGACTTCATCTCCTGGCTCTTCGATCACAAGAAGATCGACTGATCTTCCATCTAGCAGAGATTTCCATATCATTCCCCACGGTCCTGATGATCACGGGATAACAATCTTGAACCGGACGGCATTCGCTTCCGGTTTTTGTTTTTACACCCGGATTGGTCGGAGGAATCCCGGATGCAACGCCGGTGATAACCGTCATCCGGTCCTTGCCCCCGATGCGGATGACATTCCCGTCGGCAATGACTGTCAGGCACTTGTCCACCTTCATTTCAGAAGCATCCCGTATCAGGCAATACGGCTCGTCTGCCAACTGCACCTCACACGCCTCCGAAGTCCCCACGAATGCCGGTTTGGCATTGAATAGAAGCACATAATCATACGAATGCTCCTCCTCGGAAGTGCAGCAGAACACATCCTTCAGCACATTCCTACGGAGCCTGAGCCTCCTTTCCATATGGACCCCATCATACAGGCTGTCCGCCACGGCACGGATGTCCGCTCCATGCCTGCTGCCCTTGAAGCGTTCCAGGCGTCCGGCCTTCTTGGCCTGATCCCTCCCATCGACGCATACCGTATTGTGCGCCAATGTCTTGCGATACCACCTCGTGTAATCAGGTGTGCCATATGCCGGTGTCCCGAAGTCCGAGACAATTTCC
Organism: Candidatus Cryptobacteroides sp.; assembly: GCA_045627265.1. Classification (GTDB taxonomy): domain Bacteria; phylum Bacteroidota; class Bacteroidia; order Bacteroidales; family UBA932; genus Cryptobacteroides. The sequence continues at coordinate 23,666 of JAZQNI010000104.1, read as the reverse complement.
TTCTCTCCATCATGAACGGCAATCGAGAGCTTGTCCGGATGCCCATGGAATCCTCCATGGCTACCATACTTGAAAACCACCGAAAGCCTCTTGCTCCTGAGCATGGCGAATCCGGTATCCGGGAAGACCTCGCTGCCCTGTTTCTGCATGCCTTGCACCGGCATCAGTTCATCTGCGGAATAAAGCGCCAGAACGCTCTCCCTGGCCGTCTCCCGATAGATACGGTCCAATGCAGCATTGAACTCCTCTCCACCGAATCTGACATCCGCCATCTCATACAGCCCAGCCTGTGCAATCAGAGACTCGCCATACCAGCCATCATTGAACGACGGGAAAAGCAATGTCTGGTAGGCGGACCTCAGAGGAGCCGTGAACATCCTTTCAAGTTTCTCGTCGTACAGGTCGAATCCGAAGCATCTTGCAGCCTCGGCCGTATATACCATGGCCTCGAGCGGGTAGAAATGATAGATCGGCGAACCTTCGTTCCACCATCCGTCATCATGCACAAACTTGTCCATCAGCGCTCGATAGCCGCATTCAGGATCGTTCAACGCCACATCGGCGATAGTACTATCCTCGAGGACAACTGCGATTGCGGTCAGCGCCGCATTGTGCCACACCTGCCAGTTGCCGGAGTCCTTTCTTCTCAGCAGCAGCTCCGCTCCTTCGCGGAACAATCCCTGCTCGATGCGTCTCCTGTCATCCTCGCTGAACGCTGCCCTCACAGCATCGTACGCACGTGCGGCAGTGCAGAACCAAACCGCCTCGTCCAGACTCTGGCTGAACATCTTGCCCGTGTGGTGCTGCGAATAATTCCTGTCCACGCTATGCTCCATCCATCCAGGATACTTGCCGGCATAGTCGGCCAGCATATCCCGCACACGGCCGGCATACTCCTCGTCGCCTGATGCCAGATAAAGGAAAGAACATGCCTGGAGATACTTCCTGTTCTGTTCATGCACCACGTTGATCCATGCCCAGTCATACTGGTCGACCCCCGTCCATTCCTTGCCACAAGCCTCGCACAAATGCTCGTGCGGATGATCCCACCTGAATTTGAAAGTCAGGTTGTGCACCGGACAGGCATAGTTGTGGATGTGGCCGGCCTCGACCGGGGGGACGACCAGGGAGTGCCTGCTACGTTCAGCGACCAGGTCCTCCAGTCCGGCAATGATACCCTTGCCCCAGTCAGTCCGGGAGGAGAGGCTGATTCGTGCCCTGTCCTCCTCGGAGAATGAAGACAACCCCTTGTCCGATGCAACTGCAAGCCCGGTCGGCAGGAACATCAGCGTCATGATGAAGGGTAAAAGAAGATTCCTTTGGTTCATTATCGATGCAATAGACGCTTGATTCCACTTATCAGCCTTGATGTGCCTTCCACGAGGGTGGCTTTCGGGCAGGCTATGTTGATCCGCATGAAGTCGGCATCGCCGTACATGCCGCCGTTGTTGATCCATACCTTCTCGTTCTTGATGAGGCTTTCCTGAGCCTCGACAGTGCTGATCCCACTCTTTGTAAGGGCCTTGCAGTCCAACCAAAGCAGGTACGTCCCCTCAAGTGCCGAGACCTTGAACTCCGGTAGCGCATCTTCCATCATCTTCTTGAACGTCAGATAGTTCTCATGGATATAGGCATTCATCTGCTTGAGCCATTCTTCGCCTTCGGCGGAGTATGCCGCCTGGAGTGCGTCTATGCCGACGGGGTTGATGTCACAGTGCTCTGAAGCACGCATCACCGCCAATATCCTCTCCCGCTTCACCGGGTCTGGGGTGACGATGTTGGCTATCTGCAGCCCTGCGATGTTGAAGGCTTTGGACGGCGAGCAGAATGTGATGCTGCATTCCTGGTTTTCCTTTGATGTAGATGCAAACGGTATGTAGCTGTATCCCGGCATTTCGATTTCGCAATGTATTTCATCGCTTACCACGATGACGCCGTGCCTGCGGCAGATTTCTCCCACGCGCAGAAGTTCTTCCTTGGTCCAGATACGTCCTGCGGGGTTGTGAGGGTTGCAGAGTATGAATATCTTGGCCTCAGGCGCCGAGCATCTGGCCTCGATGTCATCGAAGTCCATCATGAAGCGCAGTTCCTCTCCGGATTCGTCGCAGATGAGTCTGCTGGCCATTATTTTCCTGCCGTTGTACTCCGTGCAGTCGAAAAAGCAGTTGTAGGCCGGGCTGCAGAATACGACACCATCGCCAGGCTCGGTGAAAGCCTGTATCACCACGGCGAGTGCCGGTACGATTCCGGAAATGCATTGGATCCATTCCCTCTCGATCTTCCAGCCACGACGTTTCCAGAACCATCCTGTCACGCTGTCATAGTAGCTCTGTGGCGCAAGTGCATATCCGAATACTCCATGGTCTATCCTTTTTCTGACCGCTTCTATCACGAACGGGGCGGTCTTGAAGTCCATGTCAGCCACCCACATCGGGATGACATCCTTGTCCGGATTAAGGTCCCACTTCACAGAATTTGTGCAGTGTCTGTCGGTTATTTCATCGAAATCGTATCTCATTTGTCAGTATCAGAATTGCTTGACTCAGTCAATGTGTTGATCTTCCGTATTTCCACTGCTCCTGTATTTTGTCATTATTTTTGCTTCGCGGAAGTCAGTCCAGGCGGGACCAGGCCCTCCCGCAAGCGGGCCCCTCCCTCTTGAGCCGAGGGCGGCTAGTCCCGCCTGGGCTGACTTCCGACTACGCATTAATGACAAAATACGGGTCATCAGAAGTTGTTGAGGTATACCGGGCCGATAAGCCCAGCATGTGCCTTCCCCCTGTACGGTGTAGGGATCGTCTGGTAATGGTTGGCAAGAGAACTATAGACCAGCACTTCCACCAGGTTGTCTCCCTCCTTGAGGAAACCGGTGATGTCAAGCTTGTAAGGATAGGTGAGCAGCACGTCCACGAACTTGCCGTTGACTGCCACCTCGCAGGTGGCATCCACCTCGGTGAGGTCGAGCTCGTAACTGCCGTTCAATCCCTTGACATTGATTGTCTTGGAATATTTTACTCCACCCGAATAGAACTTCATCGCTCCGGCCTTGGTCCAGTCGCCGGGCGCAAGCCGGCCGCCCTTGCAGCTCATCTTGACAGGATCCGCGAAGAAGGCCGCGCCGGGATACCCGGTTTCAGGCTTGCCAGAAACAACTACTGCATCCACGGAACTGCTGGCATCCAGGTCGCAACTGTACTTCTTGACAGCTCCGTCCTCGACCAGCTTGAGACCGGCCTTCCTGCCACCCACGATTACGGACGAGACAGTCCCGTGGACAGCCAGTTCCATCGACTCGGTGCCAGGCGCTGTCGGGAAGAAATACAGGCACTCAGCGTAGCCGAGACGGTCGAATGGAACGAAGTCTGTACCGAACCAGCATGAACTTACGATGTCGTCATACATTCCGTGCTCCTCCGGCACTTCGGCTGCGGCAGGATAGACCATCACCATTCCGCGGGCCCGAGCATCCTCCGTATAGCAGATAAGTTTTTCGAAATCATATGATGCTTCCGGCGTGTCAGCATAGGCGATGAGCATTCCGTGGGCTCCGGCAGTCAATTGGAAATCATCATCGGCCACCGCAATGCCGTCGATCAGCACCCTGTAAGGCTCGACGCCCTTCTTGACGAGCTTGTATGTACCGTCGGAAGGTACCTGAAGCTTGGTGTAGAACAGCTGGTGCCCGCCTTGGTCGAGTATGAGGAAGCGGTCATCCACCTTGCTCTTTAGACCGTGATATCCCTGTCCTCCCGGACTGTCAAGCACTCCATACTGCCATGAGAAATCGTAGTTCTGCCATCCCTTGGTGCTGATTTCTCCATCCAGGAATGAATCCAGATTGACCAGAGAGTCCAGTGTGGTGGTCTGCATATACGGGCCGTAACCATAGATCGATGTGTTGGCCTTGTCCAACTTGGCCTTAGCCCCTTCGCCCGGACACCAGGACATCTCCCGGGCCTCGACTCCGATTAATTCATCGCTGGCCGGCAGTCTGAAATCGCCCCATCTGTTGTTCATTGTCGGGATGATCTCGATGTCCCATTCACCCTTGATGCGTTTGCGGCTGACCTTGGCCTGGCGACCTGTGACAGACATTGCTATGGAAGGCTGGCCTGGCGAGAACACTATGAGCATGGAATTCTCCTTCTCACCATCGTATTTGAGAGTAGTGCAGCCGTTCTCCGGATCGATGAAGTTCATCCCGGTGATGTCGAGTTCGGAGATCGTGCCGTGCATCGCGTCCCATTTCTCCACCTTGCCGCCTGCGCGGAATGTCATCTCGTCTCCGTGCGGCACATCCATTATCATATACACGTCATTCTCTCCGATCCTGCGGTGGAGGACCTTGCCTTCTCCGGAAGTTGTGGCGAAGTCCGGAGTGATCCTGGACCTGATGGTGCCGGCAATCTCCGGGCAGTCATCTGCGAACTCAGCCGTCGGCCGGATCCCGTCCATCGTGCCGCCGACAGTCAGCACTATGCCGCCCTTGTCCGTGAATTCCTGCACCTTGGCCAGAGTTTCGGCATGCATGGCGCGTATGTCGGCCAGTATCAGTACTTTGTAGCTCTCGTCGCTGACCTTTATCCGAGCATCTTCAACCGAGGCTTTCTTGAGCGAACTGTAGTCTATGAAGTCATAATCCAGACCATGGTCGCTCAAGTCGAGCGCCATCTTGAACATCAGATCCGGATTGGCTTGCGGATATGCCTGCATCGTTTCGGTAGGGTAGAGTATGGCGATGTCGCACACGTGGGTGCCCTGGCTGAGCACAAAACTCATCCTTTCCGCATATTTGAGCCAAGTCTTCATGTGCTCCCAGTACGGCATCCTGAAATGGAAGCAAGGGGGAGCCCACTCCCACCATCCGCCGTGCGTCGAATAGTAAAGGCCGTGCATGCAGAGCAGGTTGCCGCCCGCGATCATGTGGTGGTCGAGCTGCCTCGTCAACACACCTCCATTGGCATCCCATCCCATGCTGTGGAAGGCTTCAAGCCAGGTTCTCGGCCGGTTGTACAGGTGCGAGATGCTGCTGGACACCTTTGTCTGGCGGAAGCTGCTTCCTCGTGATGGTGCGTCGTTGCCCGGCGCCGTGAACCAGCTGATGGCCCTGAAATAGTCGACATACTGGGTTGGCCTGAGGCCGCGTCCCATGTTGTCGCAGCCATAGATGAGGCCACGTCCGGCATTCCATTCGAATATCGGCTTGAAATATGCTTCTTCGGCGAGGTCCATGACCACCTCGGCGTAGTCCATGCGGACTTTCGCCGCAAGGGCGTCGATCTGCGAGTCTTCCTTGATGAAGAGCTTCGGCAGCAGCGGCAGTATGTCATAACCCTTCTTCTTCAAGAAGATTTCCGGCATCTCAGGGCACCAGGACAGAATGGTCGGGTTGTACAGGCATTCGTCCTGGAAGAAATAGTTCATTCCCTTGCGCCCGGCTTCATCCATGTGGTCCTCGAACTGCTGGAAATAGTGTGAGATCACTTCCTTGCCGTATCCGGGATTGAGTTCTGGGGATCCGGTGGAGGCGTAGATGACCTCCAGGCTGTCTTCCGCTTCGCTGACCAGCAGGGTGTTCTCTGGCTTGGCAGATCCCTTTGCTATCTTGACCTGCTCCAGTTTGCCAGGATAGTTCTTGAATGATGGGAGAGCCAGCACGCTGTCGATGAACTCGCCGTTTTTCGGCCAGGCTATCACATAGTCGTCCATTCCCAGTCCTATGCCTTTCTCTGCACATCTTGCAGAGAATTCATTCCATATCTTCCACCATCCGTCGGTCATGATGCGCGGCTCTCCTCCGCTGACTCGGCCGCAGTAGCCGTGTCCCTGTGCGTTCAGCACCGTGTCCACGCGCGCGTCGGTATGGTTGTAGCTCACCGCGAATCCCTCTGTGGAAGCATCTGCGAGTATGTCCAGCTGCTCGTTGAGGCGCTCGATGTCCAGCTTGTCCCCAGACCACCAGTAGAACGGCACGTTGCCGTATCCCTTCGGCGGGTTGGCGAAACCTGAGCGTATGTCTATCTCCCCGCTGCGGGACGGCCAGCCCTTGCAGGCCTGCTCCTGCGCCTGGATTCCTGTGATCGAAAGAGAAAGCGCCAAAGCGCAAACCGTGGTCTTTGTCAATATCTTCATAGCTCGTTTATCGTGATCGTATGTTTTCCTGATTCTGTTTCTATCTTGGTCAGACTGCCGGTGCGGATGATACTCGCAGTCTGACCGTCGACTGTCAGCGTGGACTTGCGGTCCGCGCGAGGAAGCACTATCTCCGCTTCCATGTTGGCCGGAATGTCCACCTCCATGCTGTAACTGCCCGCCTTCTTGGCGAATGACAAGCTGACGTCGCCGAGGATGGTCGGCACCGTCACCTGTCCGTCTTCCAGATCTCCTGTCTGCGGCCGGATCTGCACCTTCTTCCAGCCCGGCTCGACCGGACGGATGCCCATCAGCCCGGCCGGAATCGCGTTTGCAGGCGCCGAGCCCCATGCGTGGTTCCAGTCCTGATTCGGCTTGAAGCTGTTGTCCCATGCCTCGAAAGTGATGGTCGTGCCGCACTTGAGCATGTTGTACCAGCTCCGGATGGATTTGCTTCTGAGCAGTTCCAGGGCATAGCCGCCGTCTCCGCTCCTGTACAGCGCATCAAGCAGGAACTGAGCGCCATAGACGCTGCACGCCATGCCTCTGCTCCTGATGAATGCCAGGACCTTGCCGTTTTCCTTGTCCGGTACAAGTCCGAATGCCAGTGCCATCATGCTGGAATGCAGAGAATGATGCTGAACCCCGACGCCGTCCCTGTATGCGCCAGCCTTGCGGTCGTACAACAGACGGTTGAATGCTTCCTTGTGCTGCTGGGCGCATCGGCCGAATTCTTCCTGGTCGGCTGTCCTGCCGAGTTCGCCGGCGATCCCGGCCATCAACGTGAGCGCTTCGTAGTGGAATGCGTTCACCACGGTGTTGTAGTCGGAGAATTCAAATCCGTCAGCTTCACCTGCGTTTTCTTTCTCAAGACCTGCCGCACCGGCTTGAGGCCAGTCCACGATGTCCTTGACGGCCTTTCCTGCATATCCGATGCTCTTCATCAGCTCCGGAGTCTGCTTGCCGGTCCTGGTGCTGATCAGGCCGTTGTCCTCCTTGAGGGCGTTGAGCGTGCGTGCCTTGAGTATCTCATAGTCGCGTTCAAGCAGCCAAGAGTCTCCGGTGTACATGTAGTCGTTCCAAGCCATGATGAGCGCCTGGAGGATCCATTCAGTAGGCCATGTAGCGTGGCGGCAAAGGTAGTCGACGGTATAGCGTGCGATGGAGTATTCGTCGTCGCAATAGTAATGCGAGAGCTGGTTGATCAGTGCATCGGCCTCGTAAGGGATTCTCTCCCTGTCGCCGTCGATATAGACGCCCAGGGCGCTGGTGGCCTTGATGCTGTGCTTGCAGAGCTCCCAGACTGCGTTCAGGGTGCGGTCGCTGCAACTGAATCCGGCTGCAGAGTCGTCAAACTTGTATGAAACTGTCTCGCGTATGGCGTCGCCGATGGCGGGGGCGATGTCCAGTCCTTCGATTTCGCAGTATCTGAACGGGTAGATCTCGCCTATGTAGTCCGGCACGAGTACCGGGTTGTGGTCGCGTCCTTCGACTATGGTCGAGTTTCTTTTGTCGCTTCTAAACTCGATCTTGTACAGATGGGTGCCTTTCTGCAGTGGCAGGGTGTAGTTGCAATAGCGTATGGAACCGCCCGGGTTGCGGTCGATCCTGCCGTCCTTGACCGCTTCTCCGAGATGGACTGTGACTGTATCGCCGCCGGCGGCGGAAGTGAGCCTGAGGTTGATCTGGGACCATGCGTCCTTGCCGAAGTCGAACAGCCAGCATCCTCCGGCCGGGTTGGACATGGAGGTGGCGATGCTGCTTTCCTTGACCAGCGGGTATCTGGATGGAGTGCCGTCCAGAACTTCGGCGGTGCGGAAGGCCTTGGCCGGGGCCCAGCCGCTATCACGCCCTTCGTCGTCCCATATCCTGACTGTCCAGAAATATAATTTTCCGGCAGCCAGCTCTTTGCCCTGGAGCCTTATGCCTGTGCTGCGGCTGCTGTCGACCTTGCCGCTGTCCCAGATGTCGGCCGATCCTTCAGAAAGCAGTTTCTCGTCGGTCGCGACCAGTATGCGGTATGCAGATTGCGCTGCGCCGTCCCTGTCGCTTTCCATCCTCCAGGAGAATGCCGGTGTGGCATTCCTTATCTCGGCGAACTGCAGCGGGCCCTTGACTGCGTCAATCTCCCGCAGATCGACGTTGGTACGATATCCTCCCGAATACACAGCTTCGGTTTCCTCTATCAGCTCCGTGGCCAGGTGGCTCGGAGTCTGTGCTGACGCGCATACGCACGCCAGCATCAGCATCACACTCAAATATTTCTGTCCAATCATGATTCCTATTTGTAGGTTATTATACTAATAGGGCCGAGGAGGCCGGAAGCTTCGAGGTAGTTGTCACCGGACGGCAACTGTCCGACCGCCGTTGGAGTCTCGATGTGCACCGGCTTCCCGAAAAGCTTCATGTCCCCGGCAATCCTGTTTCTCAGCGTTGTCCCCAACCTGACCTCCAGCACATTGCCACAGTTGCGCAGATTGTCGACCAGTACAGGACAATGATCCTTCCACATATAGTCGACGACCTTGCCGTTGAGCTTGACCTCCGCCACGCCGCCGATGCGGCCCAGATCCAAGGCGACCGCCCCGGCTCCATCAATCCGCGCATCCGTGTCGAAACGTATCGTATAATCGACAATGCCGCCGAAATACTTGATTTCCTCGTCGGAGAACTCCGTCAGCGACTTCAGCCCGTCGCACTCCACAGCTGCGATATCGCAATCGTAGAATGGCTCGAAAGCCATCTTTACGCTCATCCCGCTGACCTGCGACCTGCCCGAAACAGCCGGTTCCGCATTCGCGGCCGATCTGACAGGGAACACTACGAAAAGCGACTGCCTCGGCTCGAACGAAATGCTCACGCAGGTGCGCCCGTCGGCCGTCTTGTGCCAGTTCGCGGGAGCAAAGGTCTCTCCATTCTCAGGATTCCAGATTTCCGGCGCATGACCGCAGACCCTGAAGATGAAATCGCTCCTGACTGGCCGTTCCTCCTGATTGAAGACGAAATATATGTCCTCCTTGTCGGTCTTCTTGTGGATGTATTTGAAATGGTCGCCCTCTTCGAGGACCTTGAAATCAGGTGCGGTGTCGAACGGTATGCGCACCCCGTTCCGGGCATGGTAGATCTCGACTCCGGCCGCCTTCAGCTCTTCAAGCTTGGCCGCGGTCTCCGCTTCGATCATCACTCCCTGCGGGATGATGAGGCGGGTGAAGCCTGCATCCGCCACCTTGTCCAGATAGTCGAAGTTGCAGGAACCGGCCCTGTAGCCCCTCGGCATGTCCTCATGCAGCATCTGGCGAGGGAAATTCTCCGGATACTGGTCCCCGATGTAGTACAAGGCATCGATTACTGGCTCGCCCTGCTGCAGGAGGTACTGTACCCTGGCGTGGTACCCGCTCCACTCCTTGGCGAACTGCCACCACGGGTTGTTCCTGTTGTAGTGTCCGCCGAAATAGTCCGTCAGCGTCAGATGAGGGCTCCTGTCCAAAGGCTGGTGTACGTAGGAGTGGAGTATGAACTGGTTTACGCCCGAGCAGTAGGCTGCATCGCCGAACGGCTTCAACAGCTGCGGGAGCTCGCTGAAATTGGCGTTTCCGGTGTACGCCTCGGCTCCGATGATGCGTTTGCCGGCCGTGAGCGCGACATCGATAGGGAAGCCGTCGAGGTTCCGGTCATTGATATGGTATGCCGGCTGTTTGCTTTCGTCAGGGTTGGCCCAGAACTCGGTCATAGGCATGTCGCAGTACGCATTCGCCTTGAGCGCATCGAGCGGAGGATAGTCTGTGCTGTTGCCGTATATCGGCTCGGAATGGATCTCGATGCCGTATTTGTGCGCAAGGTCTGCCATCTCCCGATAATAGTTCCGGTCGATGAGTGCGGCGATCGTGCGGTCGTAGTCGTGCAGGAAAGCCTGGGTTGCGGCCTCGTCCCCGACCGGATAGCCGCAGAGCACCGGCAGCCATTTCTTGATGGAATAGCCGGCGGTTTTCTCGAATTCCTCGGGGAAGGCGGCGGTCCAGTTCGGGAACTGGCACTCCCAGCTGTCGATCAGGATGAACTGGAACGTGTTGCCGGCGTATGGCCCCGCAGCTTCGACGAGTTTCTTTGGAAGTTTGTCGAAATGCAGCCTGGTGGCCTCTGCGTCCATCTTGTCACTCTCGAATCCGCGTCCTTCGTTGGTCGAAGGTGCGTTTGTCACGCCGGTGGTGGTGTATCCGAAGCGCACGATGCACCAGTCGCCTTTCGGGGCCTTCCAATGCAATCTTCCGTCGGCAGAAACCGCATCCGTCAGGTCGATGACCTTGTCTTCAGGGATGAATGTGGCGCCCGGTGCAAGCTCGAGGGTGTAGTCATCGGCCGATGTCGCCTTGATGTCGTATGTCCTGGTGAGGAAGTTCGTGAAGCCATGCGCGTACGCCATCTCTTCGCCTGAGCGGAGAAGCTCGACCTCGCCCAGGTTGTAGTAGCCGTCTATGCTCTCAAGCTGGAAGTGCTTGGCTTTCAGTTGCTTGGTGCCGCAGTACGACGGCTTGTCCGCTTCCTTGAAGGTGACTTCCCCGACCGGGCGGAAATTGACCCCGTCGTCGGAGATGCTGAGTTTGAAGCGTGAGACGGCCTCGTCTATCTTTGTCCACTTGAACACGTCATAGCGGAAAATGCCGATTCTGCCGATCTCGGCCGGCTTTGCGAAACTGAACCTGATCTTGTCCCCCTGGTGCAGCTTGATGTAGCTTTTGGGGTTGTTGTCGTTGAATATGTCTCCGATGCCGTTGCCGTTCAGGCTGACGGTCGGCGCCGCATCGATGTAGGAGCTGGCCGGCCGCTCTGCCGGGAATGCGACTATGGCGAAATCCTTGTAGAAGTTGAAATTGGCGGTCGGCAGGGGCAGTTCGACGTCAAGTGTCCTGCCGCCGTGGACGAAAAGGTTGCTCCATGTGCAAGTCTTGATGGACATCTCGGGTGTGATCCACGGACCGCCGCTTGTGGACCATCCGTCACAGTTGTGCACTCCGATCCGCATTCCGAGGGAGTCGGCCACTTCCAGCGCATATCTGAACATGTCGAACCATTCGTCGGAAGCGTAATTCACCCTGGGGACGAACTGCCCCGAGCCGGAAACATTGAGGATGGTCGCCCTCTTGATCCCGTTGTCATGCATGGAGATGAGGTCCTTGCGTATGCCTTCGCGGCTGATGTTGCCATTATGCCAGTGCCACCAGATGTCGAGACCTGCTTCCGCAGGGGGATTCTTGAAACTCTCCGGTGAAATCCTTTCGTGTATCGAGGTGCCTGATGCGGTGATGCTTGTCAACAGTACGATGATGCTCAGCAGATGTCTCATGTTATCTTGTCCTCGTTATATTTCTATACAGTCATTCTATTTTACAATAATACCAAAAAAATATGTATTTTTGTTTGTCATTAACCAACAATTACGAATATGAAAAGAACATTTGCACTTATTCTTGCGTCCATGATGATGCTTGCCGGCACAACTGTATCGGCCCAGGTTTTCAGCATAGGAGCAGGTTATGTAAATTCCACACAGAAGGTCAGCGCAGTCTCTCTCGAGCGCAACGTGGCCATGAACGGCGTATATGCCGGAATAGATTACACTTACGAGATCGGAAGCGGTTTCAGCATCGTTCCGGGTGTTTACTATGAGTTCCTCACCGCACCGGCCAAGAACATTCTTCCGTTCAACATCATCGAGACTGTCTCTGACTATGTGAATCTCAAACTTGACGAGCATTATGTCAACGTGCCGTTCATGTTCAACTACAAGACCCAGCTCTCCGACAACATCAAGGGCTTTATCTATGCAGGTCCTACTTTCTGCATCGGAGTTTCCTCAAAGTTCAAGGCCGAACTCCTCGGTGCCAAGATCAACGTTATGGACAGCTACAAGCACGAGGTTTTCAATCCGTTCGACATGGAAGTCGGCGGAGGACTCGGACTTGATATCGACGATATGCTCAGATTCACCGTCGGTTACGATTTCGGTTGCTTCAACCGTTATGGCGCAGGTGCCAACGAGGCCATCACCATCAACCGCAACCAGTTCCACGTCGGCGTCGCATATATCTTCTAGATGTCAGCATGTTGAAAACGAAAAAAAGAGGTCAGCGATGACCTCTTTTTCGTTTTTTATGTCAGGTTACCGGCGTTTCGCCCGGCGCTCTTCCAGGAGTATGGCCGGGACATCGGCGAGAATGCCCTTGACCCTCCGCAGCTGCTTCTTCGGCTCGGAAAAGATGCGGTATAGCCATTCCAGGTGCGCATCGATCATCCATTGCGGTGCACGTTTGATTCCCAGGCCTGCGCGGAAATTGAACACAGCGCCGACAGGTATCACTACGCCGCGCCTGAGAAGGGGAGTGAGCCTTTCGGCGAATTGCTCCTGCTTCGGAGCGCCGAGCGCGACCCAGATGATGTCCGGCGAATCCGAATTGATTCCGGCCGCGATCGACTCGTAGTCGAACTGCTCCACGCTGCAGAAAGGCAGCTCCTTGAACGTCATTCCGCCGATGGCCGGATCCACCTCGCGCTCAAGATTGCATTTCAGAGCGTCAAGGACGGTCTGAGAGGCTCCGAGGAAGTACATCCTGTATTTCCTGGCCTCTGTCAGATCCTTGAATATCTGGCTGCCGCAGTATTGCTCCGGCTTGAATCCGTACAGAAGTTTTATGTACAGGGGCACCCACGAGCTGTCGCAGAGCGAGAACATCGCACCGCTCACAGTCTTACGGTACGTCTCGTCGCCGTGCACCATGCTCAGGATGTTGCCGTCCGCAACGCAGATGTAGCCGGCTCCGTCCATACCGCACTTGCGGTCAATCTCCTCCCGCACCGTCTGCGGGTCCAGTTCGTAGTTTATATGGAAGTATGTCGTTGGCATAGGTTAAACCAGTGTGCTCAGGATTTCCGCAAGTCTTGCTTCGAATCTGTCTGTCGTGAATTTCTCCATGAAGGCCTCGCGCCCGGCAGCACCCATCGATTCTCTCATTCCCTCGTCTTCGATAAGCTTCTGCAGGGCATCGGCCAGCGAATTGCTGTCTCTTTTGTTGCAGATAAGTCCTTCAACTCCGTCGTGGATCATATCCGGTATGCCGCCTTCATCCGTTGTGACTACCGGCAGGGAGTGGCTCATCGCCTCCAGTACCACGAGAGGGAAGCACTCGTTTTCAGTTGGGAGTGCCAACATGTCAGCTTGATGTAGCAAACTTTCTTTTACATCACCGAAGACAGCCCCGTGGTACTTTATATGTCCGGACAGGCAAAGAGAGTCAATCTTGCAGATAAGCTGTTCTTTCGAAAGATTTTTGGATGGATTGCCTGCGATGTCGCAGTGGAATTCAACGCCTCTTCCATCCAGCAGTTTCAAAGCATCGAGCAATGTCAGTATGCCCTTGCTGGCAATGAGATTTGAGAGGAACAGAATCCTGACCTTGCCTTTATGTTCTGACCTGACTGCCTGCGAAGGTGCATTTATGCCGTTCGGACATATGAAGACATCCTTTTTCTCGACTACAGTGGAAATGTCCTGGTACAAGCGTTCGGAAAGCAGTATTACGGATGCGTCCTTGTATGCATGCGGAATCAAATTCCGGTATGGGAACCGTCCGATATCTCCGGACATTCCTTTGTTGTGCTGATGAAGGATTATCTTCTTGCAGAATGCCTTGCAGAGCATTATGAATGGGAAATCCTTTATGAAACCCTTGCCATGGCAGGTTATGGCGAGGTAACAGGCGTCGTATCTGCCTTTGGCCAGTTTGCCAAGAAGTCGGAATAAGATGCCTATGTGGCGGAATACCTTCCTGATGGACGTTTTCCCGATTTCATCGACTGAATTTGATGTGGAAAGGTTAACGAAGCTACAGTCGAATGAATCGTTGATGAGTCCGCTCAGCCTGATTCTGTCGCTGACGGCCGATGCTCCGTGCATCGGTGGCGGAAGAGGCATCGCGAACAGAATCTTCTTCTTGGGTCGATTAGAATCCATAGTTATCTTTTTTCAAGGCGAATCCTTCCATCAACGTCATTCCCATCAATGATGACTCCGACATTGCATACCGTGACCTGACTTCCTTCCGCGCTTTCAATACTTTTTACCCTTCTCGAATCAATGCTATAGCTGTTGGGCGTGTTACGGATTCTGTTGCCGGTGACAGTGATGTTACAGGCGCCGTCATCGAGGAAAATTCCCCGGTTGTCTTTCATGCCGGTATAGTCGTGGATATAGTTGTTGCGAATGACGGTTTTTTCGTTTTGCGTGTAAGCATATATGGCACCGGAATCCATCAGTGTGTGTTGGTCGTGATTCTTGAAGTATTCTTCCGAGTACCATATCTCATTCCCTTCTATCACGCCCCTTGAAGGCATGTCCTGATGGAATTTGTACCATACACCCACACCTATTGCAGAATATCCGAAATCTCGGATTTTGTTGTTCGATATGCGGTAGTCAGCTCCCCGGCAGTAAATGCAGAATGAATTGGTGAGTCCCTTCCCGCAGTCCGAGAATGTGTTTCCGTTGACAATGGTATTGGCCGAGGATTCCGAATCAACGCATTCCGCATAACATGATTTGAAAATGCATCCCGAGACTTTGACATTGTCTGTCTCCAGGAATCTCATCGTACTAGAGCGTATGGCCTCGAATGTGCAATTCAGAATATTGATTGCGGATGCTTTGTTGAATGCTAGATATATCAGCTGCCTTTTGTGATTCGAATTTCCCAAAAAATGCATCCCGTTGAAGGTCAGGGAATTGAATGTGCATTCCTGGATGTCTGCGAATCTGTTAGTTGCGCAGACTGTCACTTGATGCTCTGATGCTGGGAGAATTATGCTTCCGTCCTTAAGAGAAATGCTTTTCCCTGAAGAAACCGGTCCGGCGCATAACCTGAATCTTGGTGCCGACCCTGAATAATGTGAATCATAATTGACTATATCCAAGTCCCTGGCCTTGAAGAATATGTCTTTTCCTTCTGTTTTGATGACACGATAAATGTCGCTTTTGTACCATTCCGTCAGCTGTATGAACGGGGTGTTCCCAACTGAGACATTTGATGGAAGCGATGAACAGGAAATTCGGCAGATGCCATTCTCTTTGTCTATGATTCTGACTTTGCCGTCGGCTTTGTACACTTTACTCCAGGTTTGCACTTCACCCTTACCGATTACAGCATCAATCGGAAGGAACTCTCTGGAAAGCGCCTGCCTGCTCTTGTAAGTCTGTCCTTTCCCAGTCAAGATTGTTCCGTTTCCGTTGAAACTTATGTCGGCATGAGGGTATTGGACCCTGAATAGTGATATGTGGTCCTCGGAAAAGTAGAATGTGCCGGAGGAGAAAAAAAAGTCGACTCCTGTCGGATCCGTGGCAAGAGCATTCTTCAGCGTCTCATTCAAACCGTCGAATTGTGTCTGGGTGCGAATCTGGATACGCAGTCTTGCGTCTGCATTCAAGGTTGCGTAGATGAGGATGGATATGAATAAAAACTTCCTTGACTTTACGTTCATGAAATCAGTCTGTTTATTGCCGTGATCAATGCGTCAATCCGTTCCGTATATGAAACGGTCATCTTGTCTGCCCTCAGGGAGCAATACTTTTCAGCTTTTGACTCACTGTACCTGTTTATGAGTTCAACTAGATATTCTTCATTGTCAGGGTCGAACAAGTGTCCGTTGATCCCTTCCGAAATCAGACAGTTCGAACCGCATCTGGATGATACCAGACAATCTGCGCCTCCAAGCAGAGCTTCATTTGTAACCGCTCCGAACGCTTCCTGCCTGCTGGCAAGTATGAGGACATCCGCAATGTTGTACCATGGGTAGAGGTCATCGCCTTCAAGCCTTCCGGTGAAGATGATGTCCTTGTGCCCATCGGCCATTTTTACCATTTTTTCATATTCTGTTCCGTCCCCGATCAACACGAGTCTGGCATTCTTTACGTCGGATTTCAAAAATGCGCGGATAATCCTGTCGATGTTTTTTAGTGGAACGAAACGGCCGATGAACGTAAACACTGTTTTTCCTTCCAGATAAAAATCTTTGATCAACTCCTCGCTCCTTCCGAGCAGCGACTCATATTTCTTACGTGCTTTGGCATCGTCCTTTATGATAGGCATCCATATGCCTTTCCCGAAGTGCTCTTGATACCATTCCACAATACGTGGTTCCACCAGAATGATTTCATCGAACTTTTTGGGCAGAATGTGTCTCATGATCTTGTGGATGGTAGAGAAATCATTGTCATTGGCTACCATGTCGAAACTATCGTCGCAGAGGCACACGATTTTGTATTTCGACCGGGTGACTATGCGGTGGAGGACAGTCAGGAGACTTGTAAGACCGAATTCACTGACAAAAACGATGTCTGGTTTACATCTGCGTATGATTTTAAATATGCCCAGGCTGAATGTGTGGCCGGAAAAACGGAATGACTTCTTATGTCTGCGGGGCTTGAATGCCAGTTCTGAACAAATTGAATATATATCCGTGAATCCATTGTCCCGGCTTGCTGCTTCAAGATAGAGCGTCATATCGAAATTTGCCGACAGGTCATTGAAAAAATCAATCCTGTAGGGCGCTATGAACGGATGGAATACGAGCAGTTTCTTCATTTCTTCCTGCGGTATCTGATGTTGTACATGACAGAATAAACGGTCCCGGCCTTCCCGCAGCAAAGCCTTGAAACATAATACCAAATCCTGTTCATCAAGTTCGGTGAATCTTTCAGCGTGCGGAATAATCCGCCTTCATTCTCAATGAACCTGGCTGCATCCGAGTACAGACCATCATCCCCGCTGCATCTGGCGGTGTACATCAGTGCATTCACCTGATGTGATATGTTTCCGCTGAATTCTATCCTGTCTTCCTGCCGGACACTTGTTCTCATGAAGGAATACAAAGTGGCCAGGATTGTTTTCAAGGAGTTGATGTTCTTCTCTGAAATCCTGGATTTAGTGATTGATTCCTGTCTGACGGAATAGTGGTATGCCGGCAGGTCTGATATCTTCGTTTTTCCGGACAAGTAGAGAGCCTGGGACATGAAAAGAGAATCTTCATATATGATTCCTCTCATGAATGACAGTCCGGACCGTTCCAACCATGCTCGACGGAAAATATAGAACGGAACGCATCCCATGCATCCCATGCACTTGTGCCTGGCCCTGGTTACCGTGTTCCCATCGTCGATGAAATACTCCGGGAACGCATAGATGTCGGCGTCATCAAGCATGGCGATAATTATGTCTATTGCGCCATCCTCGATCCAATCGTCGCCGTCCACGAACCAGACATAATCTCCATCAGCGGCAGCCGTACCTGTATTTCTCGCTCCGCTCAGTCCCTGATTCTCCTGGGATATGACTTTGTGATTCACTTCGGACCAGTCGATGGCAGCGATACGTTCTGGAGACCTGTCCGTCGATCCGTCATCCACGACAACTATTTCGAACTCATCTGTCCTCCTTCCGCCGCGGATTATGCTATCGAGGCATCTTTCGATGTAGCCCTCGATGTTGTATGCCGGTACTATTATGCTAAGTTTCATATTCCCAAAGCCTTTTTAATCCAACCTTTGGAATATCTGAAAAGCCATTTCAGCATTCTGGAATACTGCTCGCTCCTGCTGGAGGCATAGAACTTCTTGAAATACCGTCTCCTGTCCTTGATGTTTGCCTTCAGGTTGATCCTTGTAGAGATCCCGCCCATGGTCATGTTTGTTATCATGAAGTCGAAATATCTGATTTCCACGGGCTTTCCGGTGATCATGCGTCCCCAGTCCAGGTCGGCCATGATCTTGTATCCGGTGTCATAATAGCCGAATTCCCGGTAGACATCGTTCGGGATAAGAGTTGCCGGATGGACAAAAGGTATTGAATCTATGCTGAGCAGCCATGCCACTTCGCCCGGTTTGATGGCAAATTCATTGATTGATATTCCTTCCGGGGTGCATTCCCTTGCCCCGCATGCTATGATCGGAAGTGGACCGCCGCCGAAGGATTGAATAATCCCTCTGAGCCTGCAAAGCGCGTCAGGCTCGATGAAATCATCCGAATTGACGATCCAGATATACTTCCCGGATGCTTTCATGCAGCCTTTGTTGAATGCGTCGTATATGCCGTTGTCTTTCTCTGAAGTCCATTCGAGCCTGCCTCCAAAAGGCGCTTCATAACTTCTGATAATATCCACCGTTCCGTCCGTCGACCCTCCATCGACGATGATGTACTCATAGTCGGTGAAATCTTGTGCAAGAATCGATTCGATAGTTCTTTTGATAGTGGCGGAACTATTGAAGCAAACTGTTATTATCGAGAACAGGGGTGACGGTGCGCTCATTTCTTTTTGAGTATGATTTTGATTCTCTTTCTTTTCTTCGTCGGAATCTGTGGCGTGAATGCCGCGAACATGGTAAGGGCACGTATCAATGGGTCCGCCTCGAAACTGTAACTGACAGATACGGTCAGCAATATGATGAAAAGTATGCTTTTGCCTCTATATCCGGATTGGACGGAATACTTCTTTGTGCTCTTGAAGAACAAAATGATGAACGGTAGCCAGAAAACGATGCCATACTGGGCCAGAGGCTTCACGAGACCGTTGGATGTGACCAGATACTCTGACAGGTTTTCGTAGATGAACTGGTCTTGGTGTGCCAGCCCATATCCGAAGACTGGATCTGCTGAGAAGTTGATAGCATCAAGGAACAAGCCTTCTGCACGGTCTACAGTCCACATTTCCTCTTGTGAGCTTAACCATTTCAAATCCTTGAATGACACGAAGTTTGTGACATCCATTGTTTTTTTGATCTTTTCGCTCATGAACGGAAGAGAGAAACATCCGTAGGCGAGCAGGCCCACCAATACTCCGGATATGACCTTTGTGCTTAATGAAATCTTTTTCCCGGAAAGGATGTTCAAACCGACAAGAAGGAAGAAAGCGACGTACCCGGTAGTGGAGAAGGTGGAGGCCAGGGCAAGGCTCAGGACAAGGTTTGTGCGGTTTCTGATGCTGAACTTCCCCTTGTTTCTTATGGTGTTGAGCGTCAAGGTGATGGCTAGTATGGATGCGAACCTTCCAGGTTCCCACGCGAATCCGCTGTTGCGGACTAATCCCATGAAATAGTTGCTTTTATGCTTGAAATCAAGTACTGTATAGAACAGGAAAGAACCTCCATCCTTGCCGTATGTGTTGGGGAAAGGAGCAATCTTGCCCAAGGTGGTAGGGGAGACAGCGAGTTCTATCAACCACATCGCGAGTGCTATCACCGACAGCCGGTACACAGCTTTGACTACGTAATGTGTCAGGTTGGTCCCGAATACCCTGGCGGCCAGATAACCTGCGAATATGAAGCAAAGGAATTGGAAATATAGAAAATACTGGAAGTCGCTGTCAACGATGAAATGCACTGCCGTGAATGCGGACGCGACTGTGAACAAAATGATGAACTGTCTTGATATCTTCGGCCGTGGCGCATACAGGTACATTCCGCCGAGGATCAGGAAGAAAAACGCTGTGCCGACGAGGGTACTTCTCGGATCAATCGAAGCAAACAAGGGCGCACCCCTTCCAAGCATCAGCACGAACCATGTTGCCGTGAAGGAGAGAAACAACTCTTTTATGTTAATCTTTTTCTTATCTCTGGTGCCTTCCATGTCACTTCAGCCAGATGCCATATGCTGTGCCATTGATTATCTTCTCGAGCTGGATTTTTCCAAAAACTGCTTGAATCAGGAACACAGCGGTAGGAACTATCACAATCCCGGAAACCCCGAACCATCGACAGGTGAAAATGAGCGCCGGCAAGGCGATCAGAGCCAGTGCGATGTATATTAGAAGCTGGATCCGTATTGTTCCAATCCCATTTATCATAAACATATATATATTTCCGAGGATGGATGCAAGGACGTATATGAGTGTAGCCACGCTCAATCCCGTCGGTACTTGAACCTCTCCGCCAATCCATATCTTATAGAACCATCCGGAGAGCAACAGCATGACTATCCCTGTAGCAATGGTGATCAGCCAGAACCGTTCAAGACGCTTCATTGCTGAATTCATCCATTCGAAGTCTTTTTTCGCATAGGCGTCAGTGAATGCGGACCAGAATGGCGTTATCACTATGATGGCCACCATCTGGAGCATGTTGAAATACTTGAAGGCGATGTTGTATTGCGTTACGGACTCTGCTCCTGTTTCCCTCGCAAGGATGAGGTTGGTCAGCTGGAAAATCAGCAATTGGCACAAGTATATTGCAAAAAACTGGACACCTAGATTGATTATGGACTTTACGAGTTTTGAGTTGAACCTCTTGATAGACGGCTTGTACTGTCCATAGGAAGTCCATCCGAAGGCAAATATCGAGATCAGTACCAGGATGACCGGCGGCATCCCGGAATAGAAGAAAGCCAGTTTGAGCATGCTTCCTTCTCCACCTTTGACAAGCGCCAGCATGGCGATTAAAGCACATGCCTGCCCGATTACGTTTACGATTGCTGCAATTCCGGGTTTCTGGTCGGCCGTCAGCAGCGTGGTGAACGTCTGTGCTACCATGTTGAGGCAGAAAAACAATGACAGGACACTGAAAACGTGCCCCAGCTCTTCTCTGTATGTGCTGTCGATTTTGAGTATCGATGACCAGTCGAGGAAGCAGTTGACGATGGCCAGGATTGCAAAAACTGCCAGGAAGATCAGGCCGACAGAGAAGTACGTGGTGCTGACGTATTCCTTGGCTGCTGTGATGTCTCCATTGGCCTTTGCTTCTGCGAATTTGTTCCTGAAGCCGTTGCCAAGTCCAAGATCAAAAAAACTGATCCATGCGATTATCGATGATAGTGTAAGCCAGATCCCATATTGCGACGGGTTGAGGTAATTGATGGTCAAGGGGACGACGATCATAGAGATAATGATGGACATGCCCTTGGCGAGCAGGGAAAGCGCTATGCTTTTCCTTGCCTCGAATGACCTTTCGTCCGCACCGTATCCGTGCTTGATCTTGGACAAAAGAGCTTCCACCATTGCCTTAATTCTCATCCTTCGCTATGTTTCCGTCCACAATATTCTGAATTTTCAACCAGAAGTCCTTACGTTCCGAGGGTGATTTCAGTGCTTCGCTGTTTGTGGCTTTAACCCTGCGTCTGAGCAGGTGCGCACCGCCGCCGTCCAGAAGCGCCATCACAGCCATCACCGAGTACAGCTGCCAGTCGGCCGATGCTCCGAGTGCCCAGCTGCCCAGCGCCACGGCGACGAGCAGCATGCCGGCGCCGATGATGCACAGGGTCGTGCTCAGATGCGAGAGACCGTTGCGCACCAGCAGGTGGTGCAGGTGGTTGTTGTCGGCGTGGAATGGCGACTCTCCGTGCAGGATGCGCGTGAACATCACCCTGAGCGTGTCCGCGACCGGAATGCCGACCACGGCCAGGGTCAGCGCTATCAGGTTGAAGTCCAGCCCCGGCTGGTATTGGTCGAGCTGGAAATGACCGCCGAGTATGGTGATCACCATCCACGAAATCATGACTCCGAGCAGCATGGAGCCGCCGTCGCCGAGGAACATCTTGCTCTTCATCCCGAACACGTTGTGCAGGAAGAATGTCATCAATGCGCCGATGCTTACAGCCGCCAGCGCGGCGTTGGAGTAATCATGTGCCAGGAAGCACAGCAGGCCGAAACATCCGCAGATGAATATGCCGAATCCCGAGAGCAGGCCGTCCACGCCGTCTATCATGTTGATGGCGTTGATCAGCCCGACGATGGTCAGGATGGTGAGCGGAATCGCGATGATGAGCGGCAGCTCGGTGATGCCCCAGAGCCCGTAGAATTCCATTATGCAGCTTCTGCTGCCGTAGATCAGCAGCGTTGCCGTGGCGATTTCGACCGCCAGGCGCATGGACGGCCGGATGTCGCTGATGTCGTCGATCGTGCCAATGTAGAGCATCGCGACCATCGCGGCCAGCACCGGCAGGAGCGCAGTCTGATAGAACATAGTCTTGAAGAACATCAGCCCCACGGCGATGCCGAAGAACACGACCACTCCTCCGAGGATAGGCACCGGTGTCTTCTGGAGTTTCCTTGCGTTCGGATTGTCGACTATGTTCTTGCTCAGAGCAATCTTGAGCGTAGGTTTGAATATGGCCCAGGCGGCGCAGAAGCCGATCAGCATCAGCAGGAGCAACCTGTATTTCGGGGGTGTGATATTGATCAAATTCATTTTTTCATATTTATTGCATAAGCTCCGCTTCCGGTCCTCACAAGATGGAAGCCGGTACGATGGCAGACAGCAAAAATCCGCCAATCACGCAAAAATAAGAAAAAAAAGAGAATTACAAATGTCGGACAGGACGCTATTGTTCATAGATGTCTTTCAAGAATTTCGACATGGTCCCTCGGGCAACCCTGTAATCTTCACATAATCTGCTTATGCTCATTCCGCCGTCGTATGCCTGGACTATTGCGCTCCGGTTGCGCATCAGGTATTCCATCTTGGGACAGTCTCCTGTCCTGTGTCCGAGGACGATGCCCTGTTCTTTCCTCGCGGCGAGAGCTTCCTTGGTCCTGGTGGAAATCAGATCCCTCTCGATTTCAGCGGCCAGTCCGAACGCGAAAAGTATGACCTTGCTGCTTATGTTGTCGGAGAGACAGAAGTTTTCTTTCACGCTGTAGAGGGTGATGCCGCGCTCCAGCAGCGAGCGCATTATCACCATGATGTCCAGCAAGGTCCTGCTTAGTCTCGACAGTTCCGAGACTATGATGGTGTCTCCTTTCTTGAGGCGTTTCAAGATGTAGCCGAGCTTCCTGTCGGAGTCCTTGACTTTGCCGCTGACCACCTCCTCCACCCAGCAGTCGATGCATAATCCATTTTGGTCTGCGAAGCGCTTGATTTCACTGCGCTGGTTTCCCAGGGTCTGCTTGTCCGTGCTGACCCTGAGATAAGCTGTTGTTTTTGCCATAGTTTAAAAAAGTTTGAGGGCAAAACAACAAAAAATGTTAATGAAATCCGGAAAAATCTGCTCAAACAGACGTTCATTTGAACATGCAAAAATATGATAAAAAAATCGCATTTCAAAACAATTTTCCCGATGTGACAATCAAACGAACGTTCAATTGTACAAACCTTATTTGATAATGGAAATTGCTGACACACAGGTGGTTGGGAGGGCGAAAAAATACCGCTCCTACTCGATGAAGGACAGACTCAAGGCCGTCTCGATGAGCGAGTCCGGCATGGGCTCGGTTTCAATAGGCCGGGAGCTGGGCATCGACAGCAGCCTGATCCGTGGCTGGATCAGGCGCTACAAGAAAGAGGGGCTGGACGGTTTGAAACCGAAGTCCCACAGAAACGGTATCTGCGGAAGTGCCTTGCAGCAGGCCGGGTCTGAACAAGAGACTCCTTCAAGAAGAGACGGCAAAAAGGGCTTTGTCCATTTCGTCGACAATCCGGTGCTGGTCCGCTCCATGGTCAACACCCTGTCTGCATACGGATTGCCGATCGATGACATCGTGGTCGGCGATGATGCGCGGCAGTTTGC
>JAZQNI010000103.1:0-36960 GCA_045627265.1 Candidatus Cryptobacteroides sp. | reverse complement strand
CAGCAGCTTCCTGCTTTCTCCGCCGCTTATGTGGTCGTACATGATGTTGCGAAGACCGTCATGGTATGCGTGGTACGGCCATCTCTGCGGACTGAGCCAGGAGATGTAGCTGTCGCCGAAAACCCACACAGGCTGCGTCAGGGCACGGTATTCGATGTCCATCGATGTGCGCAGCTCCGACTCGCCGCAGTTCTTGACGTACGGTGTGCCGCCGCCGTACCAAGGCAGCTCCAACGTGGTTTTCCTGCCGCCGGAGCGCAGTGTCACGTGCGCATCAGCTCCCTCGGCGAAGTCGATGGCGACTTTGAGCCTCCGGCCGATCCTGAGCCCGTGCGCCTCTTTCGCAAGCAGTTCCGGCTGCGCCTTGAAATTCATCCAATATGATGAAATGCTGTCCCGGTCGATGTCCAGCCAGTAGCCGACGATGACGCGCTCTTCGCCTCGTCCGATGTGGATGCGCTCGATGTGTCGTCCTGCAACCTTGGCCCGTATGCGGGTGTCCATGCGGATGTAGCTCTCCTTGCCGGAGAGCATCTCTCCGCTTGCGAGTTGCACGTCGCGGCCGACCACCGTGGCTGCGTTGTCCGTCTTGGAGTCGCGCGCTGCCGCCAAAGCACCGGCCGCAACCCATAGGGATGCGGCCAGAAGAACCTTGACTGCTGTCTTGCTGAGAGAAACGCCCATTCGGAAGAGACTAATTCATGCGTCCGGTATAGGCGTCACGATCCGTGTTGTCGAACTCTTCCTTGAAGAACTCCGTGGCGGCGGCATCGATCTCCTTCCTCCAAGGATCCGGTCCGCCTGCGCTCTGTACAACCCAGAGTTTCAATGTCTTGTCATGCCAGTTGACATTGCAGTGCGTGCCCCATGCTCCACCGTGGCCGAATCTTTTGTTGTCTCCGTCCTTCACAGGAGCGTTGAGCCCGAGAGAGTACCCTCCGAGCTCTTCAGGGCGTGATGATACCGCCAGGAGCGACTTCACTGTCTCCTCTTTGAGTATGCGCACGCCATTGTCGCCGACTCCCAGGTTCATCAGCATCTTGTAGAATTTCAGCTGGTCCTCTGCCGTGGTCCAAAGGCCTGCACCCGCGGATGCGAATACATGCGCATCATTGTATGGTCTCTGCTGGTTTCCCTTTTCCTCGACCCATTCGGCAGGTGCGTTCTCCTTGTAGGCATAGAGCTCTACCTTGTTGCGTATCTGCTTGTCGGTTGGCCAGAACCAGCTTGATTTCATCCCGAGAGGGTCGAGCACTTCCTGCTTGAGGTAGTTCTCCCATTTCATGCCGGTGACCGCTTCGACCACTGCGGCGCCGATGTCGATGCCGGTGTTGGAATACTGGACCTTCGTGCCAGGCTCGAACATGAGAGGGGAGGCCGCCGCGATGGATGCTACCTGACGGAGGGGAGCGCCGCCGCTCCAGCCGCCGCCACGCACGTCAGGACGCTTTGCACTGACCTCGAACGGGAAGCCGCCTGTGTGGTTCATCACCATCCTGATCGTCAGTACGTTCTTGGCCTTGTGGAAGGTCCTGGTGCTGTCATTCTCCTCGTCGAGCACCCACAGCTCCGCGAATTCCGGGAGGTATTTGGATACAGGGTCGTCGAGGGAGATCTTGCCTTCCTCGACCAGCTTGGCGATGGTCACTCCGCAGAAGCCCTTGGTCTGGGAGCACTGCATGTATGCGCTGTTCATCTTGATCGGGCGCTTGGTCCTTGCGTCAGCGTAGCCGATGCAGCAGGTCTCCTGCACACCGTCCTTGTAGAATATGCTGATTGCGCCTGGGAGCTGTCCACTCTCGACGTATGGTTTCAGCACGTCCAATGCGTAATGGGTCTTGGAATCCTTCGGGTTCCTGGCGCCGGCGAAGGTGCAGACCAGCGCCGCCGCGGCGATGAGCAAAAATTTCTTCATATCAGATATGGTTATAGTTTTCTGTCTTTGTCAAAAAAGTATCAGCGTGCCTCCATCGGCACATATCCGCGCTCCTCGGTGACGCACTTGTAGGCCGGACGGATGATGCGGCGGCCTTCGAAGTTCATCTCTTCGTTGCGGTGCGCACACCAGCCGACTATACGCGACATGGCGAACAGCGGAGTGTACACGTCACGAGGGATGCCGATCAGGTCATATACGAAACCGGAATAGAAATCGATGTTGGCGCACATGGTCTTGTCGCGGCCCTTGGTTTCGTAGATGCACTTTATCGCCAGCCTCTCTATCCTCTCAAGGAACTCGAACTCGTCCAGACGTCCCTTCTCCTCGGCCAGCAGGCGTGCCTTTTCCTTGAGCAGCACCGCACGTGGGTCGGACAGGGTGTAAACTGCGTGCCCGATGCCGTAGATCAGACCTGCCTTGTCAAAGGCTTGTCCTTTAAGTATCTTCTTAAGGTATGCAACAATCTCGGCCTCGTCCTTCCAGTTGGAGATGTGTGCTTTCATGTCGGCGATCATGTCGCAGACCTTGAGGTTTGCTCCACCATGCTTCGGGCCCTTCAGCGAACCGATTCCGGCGGCGATCGACGAATATGTGTCGGTCCCGGTGGACGAGGTGACGCGCACCGTGAACGTGGAGTTGTTTCCTCCTCCGTGCTCGGAATGCAGTATCATCAGCAAGTCCATTGTCTTTGCGTCCAGGGGCGTGTATCCGTTGCCTTTCAGCATGAAAAGGAAATTCTCCGCGAGGGAGAGACCTTTCTGCGGATGGCGGATGTGCAGCGAGCGGCCGTGCTCCCCGTGTCTGAGCATGTTGAACGCATAGGCGATGATGGTCGGGAACTTCGATATCAGCTCTATGCTCTGGCGCATCAGGTTTTCGCGTGAGGTGTCGTCCGGATTGTCGTCGAAGGTGTAGAACTCCAGCACGCTGCGCGCCAGGATGTTCATGATGTCGTGCCCTTCCATCTCGATGATGTGCAGGAGCGTGTTCTTCTCCAACGGCATGTTGTTGTAGATGAGCTGCTTGAATACCTGCAGTTCATCGGCGTCCGGAAGCTGGCCGGAAAGCAGCAGGTATGCCACCTCCTCGAAACCGAAGCGTACCTCCGCCTCGATGGCGTGCACCAGGTCGGAGACCTCGTAGCCCCTCAGGTACAGCTTGCCCTCGACCGGCTTCAGACTGCCGTCAGGCAGACGGTCATAGCCCACGACGTTGCCTATGTTGGTCAGGCCCACCAGCACGCCGGTGCCGTCCTCGTTGCGTAGTCCGCGCTTGACATCCATCTTCTTGAAGAGCTCGGCATCGATGCGAGTACAGCCCTTCATCTGGTCTGAAAGCTTGTAAATCAGATAATCGTTTTTGTCGACTGAAATCATATCACCTCATTTTTTGATCAAACCAACGATATGTTCTGCGAATGCGGCCGTCCCCAGAGCCTTGCCATCAGGCATCAGGCGGGCCAGGTCTGTCGTCGCGTATCCTTCTGCGAAGGACTCCTCCAGCGCAGCTTCCACGAGCGCTCCGGCCTCCTTCCAACCGATGTGCTCGAGCATCATCACGCCAGAGAGTATGTTGGAGCACGGGTTGACGATGTCCTTGCCGGCGATGTCCGGTGCTGTGCCGTGCGTGGCCTCGAATATGGCGCTGCCGGTGCTGTAGTTGATGTTCGCGCCCGGTGCGATGCCGATGCCGCCGACCTGCGCCGCCAGCATGTCGGAGATGTAGTCGCCGTTGAGGTTCAGCGTGGCGATCACACTGTAGTCCTCAGGCTTGAGCAGGGCGTTCTGCAGGAATGCGTCGGCGATGCAGTCCTTGATCACCAGCCGTCCGTCCGCAATCGCGTCTCCGAACTCCCTCTGCGCCACTTCGTAGCCCCATTTCTTGAAGCCACCCTCCGTGAATTTCATTATGTTGCCCTTGTGCACCAGAGTCACTGACGGCCGTCCGTGCTCGAGCGCATATTTGCATGCGGCTGTCACAAGCCTCTCCGTACCTTCCTTGGATACTGGCTTGACGCCGAATGACGATGTCTGCGGGAAGCGCACCTTGGTCACTCCCATCTCGTCACGCAGGAACTCATAGAACCTGGCCGCCTCAGGGGTGCCGGCTTCCCACTCGATGCCAGCATAGATATCCTCTGTGTTTTCGCGGAATATCACCATGTCCACCCTCTCAGGATGCTTCACGGGCGAGACGATGCCTTTGAACCATCTTACGGGACGTTGGCAGACGTACAGGTCCAGACCCTGGCGCAATGCCACGTTGAGCGACCTGATGCCGCCTCCGACCGGGGTCATGAGAGGTCCTTTGATGCCGATGCCGTACTTGCGGAAGGCCTCCATGGTCTCGTCCGGGAGGTAGGTGCCGAGTTTCTCGAATGCCTTGCCGCCGGCCAGGACCTCGAGCCATTCGATCTTCCTCGTGCCTCCGTATGCCTTCGAGACGGCGGCATCGAGCACCTTGCGCATCGCTGCGGTCACTTCCGGACCCACTCCGTCGCCTTGCACGAACGGCACCGTGCGCACTTCCATGGCGTCTGCTGAACCGGTCCCGGCGGATCCTGCCGCTTTCAGGCTGTTCAATGCCGAGCCGGCACGTAGCCAGCCTATCTGCTGTCCGTTATATGAATGAAGTGCCGTGAACGAGTCGCAACTGCCGTCGGCGTGATGCAGCTCGACCTGCACCTTCGATCCCGGAGCGATGTCCGCACAATGGATGTCGAAGCTGTCGCCTTCGCGCACCAGAGCGTAGTCGGCCGGGTCGGCGAATGTCAGCGCGAGGACTCCCTGCTTCTTGAGGTTGGTCTCGTGAATGCGGGCGAAACTCTTGGCTATCACCGCTTTGACTCCTAGGAATCTCGGCTCCATCGCGGCGTGTTCGCGGCTCGATCCTTCACCATAATTGTCTTCGGCCACCACCACGCTTCCGCGTCCGTGGTCGCGATACGTCCTGGCCGCCTCCGAGACGGGCACCACTGCGCCGCCGCATGAAACAGCGTTGGTCTTGCCGCTGAATGCGTTCACCGCGCCCATCAGCAGGTTGTTGGATATGTTCTCAAGGTGTCCGCGGAATTTCAGCCACGGGCCGGCCATCGAAATGTGGTCCGTGGTGCATTTGCCGGTCGTCTTGATAAGCAGAGCGGCTCCGGTGAAGTCGCGCCCGTCCCATGCCTCGAAAGGCTTGAGCAGCTGTAGCCGTTCGCTATCAGGGTTTATGACCGGTGCCGGGCTGCCAGCCACCGGTGCTATGTATCCGCTTTCACAGTCCGCGAACCCGTCCGAAGGCAGTTCAGGGCCTTCCGGGGCAGGGAATGCGCTTGGGTCGAAGTACAGCCGGCCGATGAACGCAAGCGCCACCGCCACTTCTGGAGAGACGATGAATGCGTGGGTGTTAGGGTTGCCGTCTGCGCGCTTGGCGAAGTTGCGGTTGAACGAAGTCACTATCGAATTGCGGGCGCTTGGATCGTCTGTCTTGCGCTTCCACTGGCCGATGCATGGGCCGCAGGCGTTGGTCATAATCACCGCGCCGGCTTCCTTCAATGTGCCCAGGATGCCGTCGCGTTCGGCTGTGGCGCGGATGCGCTCGCTGCCCGGGTTGATGATCAGTCCGGCGACAGGTTTGCAGCCGGATTCCAGGAAGTGTCTGGCGACAGATGCAGCGCGGGCAAGATCCTGATATGAGGAATTGGTGCATGATCCGATGAGGCTGACCTGCACTTCCTCTGGGTATCCCATCTCCTTCACGCGTTTTTTCATCCTGCTCATAGGGCAGGCGGCGTCAGGGGTGAAAGGTCCGTTGACATACGGTTCCAGGCTGCCAAGGTCGATCTCGATCACGCGGTCATAGTATTTCTGAGGATCAGCCGCCACTTCCGGGTCTGAGCGCAGGCAGGACGCCGCTGCGGACGCCAACGCTGCGATTTCACCGCGTCCGGTCGCTTCGAGATATCCGGCCATCTTGGAGTCGTATGGGAATACGGAGCAGGTCGCGCCGACTTCCGCACCCATGTTGCAGATGGTCGCCTTGCCTGTGCATGACAGACTTTCCGCGCCTTCTCCGAAATACTCTATTATTGCGTTGGTGCCACCTTTGACGGTCAGCAGGCCTGCCAGATGCAGTATGACATCTTTAGGTGAGGCCCAGTCACCGAGTTGCCCGGTCAGGTGTACGCCGATGATCTTTGGCACCTTCAGCTCCCATTCCATACCGGACATGACATCCACGGCGTCAGCTCCTCCGACACCTATGGCGAGCATTCCGAGTCCGCCGGCGTTCGGCGGGTGCGAATCCGTGCCCACCATCATTCCTCCCGGGAATGCGTAGTTTTCAAGAACAACCTGATGAATGATGCCAGCTCCAGGCTTCCAGGAGCCGATGCCATAGCGTGCTGCTGCAGCCTGCAGGAATCCGTACACCTCGGCGTTGGCCTTCATGGCTTCCGGGAGGTCGGCCGCGACTCCGTCACGGGCGCATATCAGGTGGTCGCAATGGATGGTCGAAGGTACCGCCACCGCGTCGCGTCCTGCGTTCATGAACTGCAGCACCGCCATCTGGGCCGTTGCATCCTGCATCGCCACCCTGTCCGGCCTGAAGGCCGCATAGCTTCCTCTTTGTGGAACATCACTGTCCTGCTGCCCATTCAAACCGTGATAGAGGTGGACAAACAGCACCTTCTCGGCCAGGGTCAGCGGTCTTCCTGCTGCCTTTCTGGCATGATTCACCTTGTTGCATAGTCCGGCGTAGAACTCCCGGACCATCTCGATGTCGTACGGCATAACTACTATTTTAACTAACCTTTGGCCGGACAGAATGCCGGATCCGATGTCGGTCCGGCCAGCCCCACCTTTCTATTTGTCCAACTGACAATAAACACTCTCCACGCTCCTGTACTCCGGAACTATCTCCTTCATCTTGGCCACGATGGCCATGCTGTCAAAGGTATCCGCCAGCTTGAGGAGAGCCTCTTCGTTTGCGCAGGCTTCATTGTACGGATATTCCCGGACCTTGGCGACCTTGATCTTCGGGTGGTCGGTCGGAACGGTCTTTTCTGCATCGTTGAGCACTTCTTCGTAGAGCTTTTCACCGTCACGCAGTCCGGTGAACTTGATTTCGACATTCTGGGCACCAGAAAGGGCGATCATCCTCTTTGCGAGGTCCACGATCTTGACCGGTTTGCCCATGTCGAACACGAATATCTCTCCGCCCTTGCCCATCGTGCCTGCCTCGAGAACGAGCTTGCAGGCTTCAGGTATGAGCATGAAGAAGCGTATGATGTTCGGATCAGTGACAGTGACAGGACCACCGTGCTTGATCTGCTCCTTGAAAATCGGAATCACGGAGCCGTTGGAGCCGAGCACGTTGCCGAACCTGGTGGTGACGAACTGTGTGACACCGGCCACCTTGCCATCTTCGATGGCCTTGTTGAGGCTCTGGCAGTAGATTTCGCAGATACGCTTGGAGCATCCCATCACGTTGGTCGGATTGACGGCCTTGTCGGTGGATATCATCACGAATTTCCTGGTGCCGTACTTGACAGCGAGGTCGGCGATGATGCGTGTGCCGCAGATGTTGTTCTTGACGGCCTCGGCAGGGTTGTCCTCCATCATCGGCACATGCTTGTAGGCTGCAGCATGGAATACATAGTCAGGACGGTGGTTGGCAAAGATATGCTCCATGTATTCCTTGTCGGTGATGGTTGCGACAATGGTCAAGGCATTGATCCCTGGGAACTTGCGTGACATCATCATCCGGATGTCGTGCATCGGGGTCTCGGCCTGGTCGATGAGGATCATTTCGGCTGGATTGTACTTGGCCACCTGACGTACCATTTCGCTTCCTATGCTGCCGGCCGCTCCCGTGATGAGTATCCTCTTGCCTGTAAGCTGGGCTCCTATGGCATCCATGTTGACTTCAATCTTCTCTCGCGGCAGGAGGTCTTCCACTTCCACTTCGTGCAGATTTGAGGTTGTGAGTTCGCTCTTGCCGTCCCAACTCTCCTCGTGCGGCATCATCATTATCTGGATGTTGTTCTCTATGAGGCTGTTGATCAGATCCTGACGCTCACGGAAATGCTCGGTCTGCATAGGACTGACGAAAAGGATGTTGGCTCCCTTGTCTTTCATATGCTTGATGAGCCGCGGACTGTCGTGGCGTACGAGCACACCCATCAGGTACTTGGACCCCAGGTCTTCTTCAGGGCTTACGAAGCCTGCGACTTCATATTTCTTGGGGCTTTGGTCCGCTATGTTCTTGGCGTTGCTGACTCCGCCCTCATGTATGCCGTAGATGAAGGCGCGGCGGGTGGTGTCGGTGGATCTGAAGATCTCATAAGCTGTCCTGACGCAGATGCGGACGGCCCAGGTGAGGGCGGTGACGCAGCCAAGCAGAAGGACTGCACCGCTGATGCTCAAATGCGGGATCGAGGTTATCCCGATGAACGGCAGAACCCTGGACATGGCAAAAGCCACAACCGTGCCGAACAGGGCGGCGTCGAAGAGACTGCCGAGATCGGCGAATGTGGAGAAGCGTATGATCCCACGGTAGGTGTGGAATAACCTGAATCCCAACAAGAAGAAAGCCAGATAGAAGATCAATATGAAGTTGAATTTCCAGAATGTGCCTGCGAAACTGCTGCCTCCTACCTGGAAGTAATAAACGACGTGGGCGGAGAAAGCCACGATGGCACAATCTATGACAAGAATGCACCAATATGGGAGTGCTTTCTTGGTGAAGTACCAGTTGAACAGTTGCTTGATCGGATTCATAGGTTATTTTTTCTGGCTAATCTTCGACAAACCGCGCACCTTCGTCGCTGTGGACGAAATAGACAGCGAAGGTATCCTTATATTGAGGGAACCGGGCGAGATACTTTTCCGTAATGGATCTGGCAATCTCGTCCTTCTTGGATGGATCTATCAAGGCGATGCATGCTCCCTTGAATCCGGCTCCGGAGAAGCGGCCGCCGTATATGCCGTCCGTCTGCCTCATGGCTTCGTAGATGGCGGTGAGCTCCGGACTGCCGCATTCCCAGTTGTTGAGGCTGGATTCGCATGATTCGAAACTGAGTCGGCCGAACCATTCGAGGTTGCCTGTCTCCCAGGCTGTTACGCCTTCGCGGACGCGTGCATATTCGCTGTAGAAATGTTCCGCCCTGCGCGCAAAACGCTCAGGTATGCGGTCCTTGTATTTGAGATATTGCTTCTTCGGCACGTCGCGCAGGAAAGTCTTGTCGAGCGATTTGAGCGGAGTGTCGCTCAATGCCTGGATAGTCCAGGCTGCGACACGGCATTCGGATACGCGCAGATTGAAGTCGCTGTTCATCAGGTTGCGCGTGAGTCCGCTGAAGAAGATGCCGAACTCGAATTCCGGCATCTTGGGGTTGTGCGGTATGAGGCGATAGTCGTTGGAGTCGCAGTCGAACATCAGGAGGTGGCCCTTGCGCCCGAGAGCGATGCAGGCCTGGTCGAGCAGACCGTTGTCCAGGCCGATGTACTCGCGTTCAGCTTCAGAGGCTATCTTCATCACCTCGAAAGGTGTGAGCGTGATTTCGTTCGCCTGGGCAAACGCCATCACGTAAGCGATCAGGACCGCGGCGCTGGAGCTGAGTCCTCCTACCGGGAGGGATCCGCGGAGCACACCACGGATGCCGTGTGTGAGGTGGAAACGTTTGCGGAGGGCGAATTTCGCGCCTCTGGCGTAGTCTCCCCAGTTGTGCTGGCGGACGATGGCCGGTTCCTTGAGGGTGAAGTCGATGTCTCCTTCGAAGGACAGGCTGCGCAGGGAGACGCTTCCGTCATCGGTGACAGTGTAGATGAGATCGATGCCCTTGTCGATGGCGAATCCTGTCACAAGACCGTGCTGGTGGTCGCTGTGGGCGCCGATCGGGCAGATCCTATACGGACTGAAAATGTGGTGGAGCTTGGATGATGGCTCCCCGAAGTATTCTATGTAGCTTTGTCTCATCATTTTCTCCAATGCTGTCGTTGCGGAATATGCTATATTACAAATGTATGAATTTATTTTGTAAATTTGTGGTTGGATAAAGAACTATTTGAAATGAAGAGAACCGTTGTCGCTCTTATCGCGCTTTTGCTTTCGCTGTCTGTCAGTGCCCAGAACTTTACGGCGGATTGGGAATCCATAGATTCCCGTGAGGTCCCGGAGTGGTTTGAAAACGCCAAATTCGGCATATTCATCCATTGGGGGCTCTATTCCGTGCCGTCATACAGTCCTGCTCCGCACAATGGGGAGGAGAGCATATATGACTGCTATGCAGAGCATTATTGGAACAGGTTGATTACTGGAAGGAAGGCTTTCACTGAGTTCAACGAGCGTGTGTACGGCAAGGATGCGAAGTATCAGGATTTTGTGAATGATTTCCATGCAGAGATGTTCCAGCCGCAGGAGTGGGCCTCAATCCTGGAGGCTTCCGGTGCAAAGTATGTTGTTCTGACTTCCAAGCACCATGAGGGCTTCTGTCTCTGGCCTTCGAAGTATTCGTGGAACTGGAACGCGATGGACGTCGGTCCTCACCGCGACCTGCTCGGAGATCTGACGGCCGCTGTCCGCGAGAAAGGTTTGAAGATGGGATATTATTATTCGCTTCTTGAGTGGAAACACCCGCTCTACAAGGCTGCGACGCTCAACGAATACCTCGACCAGCACATGTTCCCGCAGATGAAGGAGCTTGTGGAGATGTACAAGCCGGATGTCGTATGGACTGACGGTGAGTGGGATTACACCTCCGATCAGCTCAGGAGCGTGGAGTTCCTGCAGTGGCTGTACAATGAGTCTTCCGTCAGGGAGACCGTGGTCGTGAACGACCGCTGGGGCAAGGAGACCCGCAGCAAGCATGGCGGATTCTACACGACAGAATATGACCTGGTTCACGATGGCAACGCTGAGGCGACTGTGTTTGCCCGTCCGTGGGAGGAATGCCGTGGCATCGGCGGTTCGTTCGGCTTCAACCGCAACGAGCTCCTTGAGGATTATTCAACTTCCGAGGCGCTGGTGCACATGCTCATCAACAAGGTTGCCCGCGGCGGCAATTTCCTGCTCAACATCGGACCTACCGGAGACGGCCGTATCCCTGTTATCATGCAGCAGAGGCTCAAGGACATCGGCGACTGGCTCAAAGTCAATGGTGAGGCGATCTATGATACCCGCAAGTGGGATGGTGCTCCGGCAGTTACTGCAAACACGAAGATATATTATACAGCCAAGGATGACGCAATATATGTCCTTATGACCGAGTGGTGTGACAAGCCGCTGACTGTCAAGGGGTTGAAGGGTGTCAAAGCTGTTTCGATGCTCGGTTATGACGGAAAGGTCAGCTGGTCCAGGAATGCGGGTGGTGTGACAATCAAGCCTGCCGCGATCCATGCTCCTGGCGATATCCCTTGTGATTACGCCTGGGTTTACAAGATCCAGTTATGACACGTTGCCGTTTGTCTATGTTCCGCAAAAGTTTATCGTCTCGAGACCAGGCCCTCCCACTTCGTGGGCCCCTCCCTCTAGAGCCGAGGGCGGCTAGTCTCTCGCCGGTAAACTTTTGACTACACGAACAAACGGCAAAATAGTTGCTTGGCTGTCATCCTCAGCTGCTGCCAATAGAGCGGATGGCAGTCCTCCTCCAGGGCCTGTGGCCCCCCATGGCCACATGAATGGGAGGGGCCCGCAAGCGTCAGCGATGCGGGAGGGATGAGCCGAAGGCGAAGGCTTCTGGAGGAGGACTGCCGAAGCTCGGTCTGGCAGCAGCAAAGCTCTTGCGGAACGTAACCGGCATGAAAAAGAAGATGCGGAACGTAACCGGCTGAAAAAAAGAAAAAGTGAACAAGTAACAAAAAAAGATAGTATGAAATTAGACGGTAGAAGAGAAAGCACCAATGTGGAAGACCGCAGAGGTGGATCAGTGATGAAAGCCGGAGGTATCGGACTCGGCGGCGTCATCATCGTTGGACTTATAACCCTCCTTCTCGGAGGCAACCCTTCCGATGTAATCCAGGTTGCCGGCCAGATGATGGAAGGCGGCCAGATGACACAGACCGAATACACTCCGACTGCGGAAGAAGAAGAACTCGCACTCTTCTCGAAACGCATCCTGGCAGGTACAGAAGATGTCTGGACCAGTATTTTTGCACAGTACGGCAAGACCTACACCCCTCCGAAGCTCGTGCTTTTCAGCGGTGCAGTCCAGTCCGGTTGCGGCGGCGCGACATCCCAGAGCGGCCCGTTCTACTGCAGTGCAGACCAGTGCGTTTACCTTGACCTGTCATTCTTCTCCTCAATGAAGAAGCAGATTGGAGCGGACGGCGATTTCGCTTATGCGTACGTCATTGCACACGAGGTCGGCCATCACGTGCAGAACCAGCTCGGCATCCTCGGCCAGGCGCATCAGCAGATGAGCCGTATGAGTGAAAAGGAAAGCAACAAGGTCAGCGTACGCCTTGAACTCCAGGCTGACTATTTCGCCGGCGTCTGGGCGAACCATGACAACGCCATGTTCGGCAGCCTCGAGGATGGTGACATCGAAGAAGGTCTGACCGTAGCGTCCAAGATCGGAGACGACTACCTGCAGAAACAGGCATACGGCTACAGCGTGCCGGATTCTTTCAACCACGGCACCTCTGCTCAGCGCTCGAAGTGGCTCCGCAAAGGCATCGCCACCGGTGATATCAACCAGGGCGACACCTTCTCGATCAACTACAACCAGCTGTAGTCATATACGAGAAAACGTTCAGGTCTCCGTTCTGAAATCGTGCCAGCCCCGGCTAGGGGAAGGACCCGCAAAGCGGGAGGGGTTTTCAGAACGGAGACCTGAATGTTTTCTACCCTGACGGCAGCGACGGGGATTACTCGTATTTACCGTCGAAGACGTCGCGGATGGCCTCGAGATAGCCGAATCCGGTGTACATGTCAGGAAGCAGGTAGCTTCCCTCGACCCACTCGTTCCACGCATTGATGGTGATGAGCTTCGGCTGCTCAGGATGCTCGTCAGCATACTTCTTCGCCTTGGAGAGGAAGGTGGCGAACACCTGCGGGGTGTTGTGATAATGGACTACGTCCTTCTCGCCTTCTGCCGGGAAACGCGGAGTGTCGTCCCAACCTACCGACACGCATGGGAATACGGGGATGTCGAAAGCTTCATCCCAGTTCTTCCGTATCTCGAGACTGTTGGCACCATAGGTCAGATAGTCCTCGTCTATGCCACCCATGTTGTAGAATGCCACGCTGTTGATCCCGAGACCGTTGATCTTCTCGAGCTCATGCTCCTTGAAACCGCCGCCGAGGTTAGGACCTCCGCCGAGTGTCTCCTGCAGGTGCAGGTCAGGGAATCCGGCTTCCTTCACCTTCTCGCGGAAATAAGCGATGGCCTTGGCTGTCTCTTCCATGCTGCCGAAACTGCGCACGAGGTTGTCCATGCTGAAGATCGCCATGACAGGGCACCCGTCGAATTTTACGTAGTTAGGAAGCTTGAAATACTGGTTGATCACGCGGTCGACTATGACCTTGAATTGGTCCCAGGTCACATCCGGGCTGAACAGCAGGTCGGTGTTGTCGCCGTACTTGTGGTAATTCCAATAGTTGTAGACTACATCGTGGTTGGCCCACATGATGAAGAAACTCATCTTCTGGTTGCTCGGAGCCTTGAGGAAGCCGTTGTTGAGCGCCCCCTCGAGGTAAGGGTAATCCATGAACCAATACCAATCATAGATGAACGTATTGACTCCGTATTTCAAGGCGGTGTTGATCCACTTCTCTACCACTACCGGGTCATCATCCATTTCGTAACCCCAGAGCGGCTGCTTCGGCTGATAGTGACCCTTGAAACGAGGGTCGCCCTGCTTGATGACCTCCCATTCGCCTATGCCTTCCGGCCAGAGGTATGCGTGTGCCAGCGAATCGTCGTGGCATGAAGGCCATACGTATGCGGCCACGAGGTATTCGCTCTTCGGCGACTCGGTCTGTGTACAGCTGGCGGCCGCAAGGGCCAGTGCTGCCACGATGAAAAGCAATGTCTTTTTCATTATTTGTCAAGTTTTACGTTTATTTCCTGTCCGGGCTTGATGGTGTAGGTCCTGGCGAAAGCTCCTGTCTGTGCCTCAGCTGCGGCCGGCTGTCCCTTGACGCTGACCTGGAGCCGGCTGGAACCAGCGATACGGGTGATTTCTATGTCGAAATCGCTGCCGAACGCTTTGATGTGCCTCAGCGCTGCTCCGTTCCACTCCGACGGGATGGACGGCTTCATGGTGAATGACCTGAACCCTGTCGGCCGTATACCGAACATACCTTCGGTCACGACTCGGCAGTAAAGCCCGCTTTCGGCTGAAAGATGCCGCTGGGAGCCTTCTGGCCACGCTTCGATGGCGTAAGGCACGTGGTCTTCGAGCAGACGTCTGTGCGAATAGAACTGCAACTTCTCGGTGGCCAGGTCGGCCATGCCGGCGCAATACACGCCCCGCAGGGCGTACAGGGTCGAACGGTCCCAGTAGGTGTCGCTGCCCTGCTCGGTCAGTATGCCGTCATTGCTCCAGAGTTCCGGGCCGAACAATGCATCTGCGGTGCCTTCCGCGCGTGTCGTGATGCCCATTACGAGCGGAATGCAGATCCAGGACCGCAAGAGCGTGTTGCCATCGTAGTACCTGTATGTGTGGTAGCCGCACATGTCCGCTCCGAAGAATGATTCTATGTTGCGCTCCATCTCTTCCGCACGTTTGCGCAGTTCCTTCGCTTCTGCGACCGGACGTCCGATTGCCGGGGCCAGCCAGGAGGCGCTCAAAAGCGCATCGTAGTACAGCGATGAGGTACAGAGATTGGCCTTGCCTGCCTTGAACCGGCCTTCCAGCTCATCGCAACGTGATGCGACCACGCCGTCCGGGGTGAGCTTGCGGCGGCAGTATTCGAGGCACCAGCTGATTAGAGGCCAGAGCTCCTGAGCTTTCTGCTTGTCACCGAGCGCGAGTGCGTATCTGGCTGCGCCGTAAGCGATCATTGCAGCGTCGCCGCGGTCGCCGGCGCCTTTCCAGACATTAGTGCCTTCGGCGATGATGGAGCTCGGGATCGCCTTGAATTCATCATTCATGTAGCCGGCGAACAGCCGGAATGAGTTGAACGCAGATCCGTTGCCTTTCGCGTAACCGAGGAATGGGAAGAACGGGTTCACGTATTCGGCCTGGTCATTGGCCCAGATCGCGGCGTAGTACGCTTCTCCTCCCGGTCCGTGCATCAGGCCGCCCCTGGTGTCGAAGATGCTTTCGGCGGCGCGGATCTTGGCGTATCTGAACATGGTGTTGATCACGCTGTCGGGGGTTTCGAGCACCAGCGACTGGTCGATGTCCTGGTGTACGAAAGCATCGCGGGCTGCCATCTCGCGCTCGTAATCCGGCTCGACCGGTTGCTCTGTGCCGTCCCTGTATGCTTGATAACAGACGTCCCAGGACATGCTTTCACCCGCCTTGAGATTCACGGTGATGCTTTTGCAACTCTCTTCGATGCGGTACACAGCTCCGTCGATGCCGCGTTCCGGGAGGGTCTTGTTTGCGATCGTGACCTCAGGGACGAATACTGTCTCGGTGTTCTTTCCGAGGTTCGTGAGCACCAGGTGCTCGATTATCAGCGGTTTGTCGACCGATGGCGTCAGCGTGCGTTCGAGCCTGAATCCGCCTTCGATCATCTTGATGATGGCGTTGACTGCAATCGGAGCATCGAAAGTGCTGACTGCCTTGAAGTTGCCGTCGATGGTCACGCTTTCCACCCGCTCGTTGGCGAGTGTCGCCCCGTTGATCTTGACCATGTCCATGATGTCGACCGAGAAGCGGTGCATGAGGCTGGCCTGGGTGACGTTCGGCACGGTTCGGAGCATAGGAAAGATTAGGCTGCGGTCAAGGGAAAGCGCTCCAGTTTGGTCGATGCCCCATCTGAGGACCATGGACACATGGTCGCCGGCCATCTCTATGTGGTCGTGATGCGGAAGTTCGTCAGGCTTGACATCCCACTGTATTGCTCCGTCGGGATTGATGTACCATGATGGCGTTGCTTCAGCGTTGGTTCCGATGCAGAAGGCAATCATCGCCGCCATGATGGAATGGAGTAGTCTCATAGTTGTGTTGTTTTTGTAAATATACTCACATTCTTTTGGATAATCGTGCAAAATTATGATATTTGTCAAAGCTATACGGGGAATTATCATTAACCAAACATAAATTTATCATGGCATCTATTCAGGATTTGATCCTCAATCAGGTAAAAGCTGCTGCAGGCGGCATCGATGTTCCTGCAAACCTCAAGAACCAGGTTCTCAACGGTATCTCTGACTCAGTATTCGGCAGTCTCACCCAGACAGCTACACAGGCTGGCGGCATCGACGCCATCAAGAGCCTCCTCACAGGCAAGACAGCAGCCGCTTCCAGCCCTATCACAGCTCTCGCCGGCAAGCTTTTCGCCAACAATATTGCCAAGAAGCTCGGTCTGAATGTCGCTCAGTCAAACAGCGCTTCCGCAGCTATCCCTAACATCATCAGCAAACTCTCCATGTTCATCAAGGATCAGGACGGCGACGGTGATGTGGATCTCAACGACATCCTTCTCTCCCTCAAGGGCGGCAACGGAGCAAAGTCCGGCGGTCTCAACCTCGCCAGCGCGGCTACCAGCATCCTCGGCAGCCTTCTCAAGAAGAAATAATCCAAGGCTGATACCTTTTTGTATATCAAAGCCGGACAAACATGCAGTTTGCCCGGCTTTTTCAGTGTTCGTGCAGTGCTCTTGGTTGCCTAGATCTCCAGGGTGCTGCCGGCGTCGAGGCTGATTGTACGTGTGGAGGAAGCCTGTGAGTCTTTGTCCGTGACGACGAGTTCGGTGTCGGTAAATGCCGTGACAAGGAGTTTGTCACCTTCGTAGTGCAGGTCACTCAGAATTCCGCTTGATGACAGAATGCGCGTTGTGTGCCCTTCCGCTCCGATAACGAAGGCTGCTGCCGAATTCTTGTCCGCATCGAAGCCGAAAATGACGGTCATTTCTCTACCTTCCTGACGGAACGGACATCCGATCACCCCTGCCGGGTTACCAAGATCTGAGATTAATATCTCGGCTGCCGAGGTATTATCGGCAAACCCGGTGATTATTGCGAATCCTGAATCCCGGTCAGCTTGGAAGATCGTTTGGCCTCCGTTTTTGCTTAAACCCCAGACTTCGAGCGGATTGCCCGCAGTGTGCTTCAAAACGCGTTTTGCAATATCCAGCGTATTGCGGACCCATGCCCTTTCTTCTGGCGTCGTCGCATCGAGACGCCCCCAGAATCCATGCCCGGCCGCAAGGACCGAGTGGACGTTGCGCTTGAGCGAGCCTTCTGCATCGTTGGGATAGACACTGAGCGTGATGGTCTCGGGCGGGAGTATGCCGGCCACGCTATCCAGCGCCTCGCGCTTGGAGTCCGAGTTGGCATGAGAATAGTCGCGGTACTTGGAGCGGCCGTTGTTGATGTAGTAGAACTTGCCCTCCTGCAGTGGCATCAGGCCTATCAGCGCGCGTTCGTTCTCCGTGAGGTCGATCTCCACCACGACTTCAGGGTCATGCAGGCGCAGGTCTTGCATCAGACGGGTGACGTAGAACGGGAACTGGTAGTTGTAGCGGTCGATCTTCTCCTTGTCGGTCGGGGACTTGGCCCCGCTGCCGCGGAATCCGTCCAGAGTGCTGTTGAACGTGTTGATGCCGTCCCATTTGAAGTATTTGAAACCCATGTCGACCAGCGTGGTGAGCTGCTTCAGGAGCATGTAGTAGTAGGGGCTGCCCAGGTCGACGACAGGACAGTTCCATTGGCCGAGGACCGGATTGCCAGCCTTGTCCTTGATGATCCAGTCCTGATGCTTCCGGAATACGGTCGAGGTGTCGGTTGTGGCGAGCGGGGAAATCCAGATGCCCGGAGTCATGCCCTTGGCGCGGATGGCATCTGCAAGGCGTTTGAGACCATCTTCGCCGAGGCGTTCTGCATTTGCGGTCCACTGACCCATTGCCTGCTCCCATCCGTCATCGAGCACGAAGCGCTCTATGCCCATCTCCGCCGCACGGTCGATTTCCGCGAGGATGTTCTCTTCGGTGTAGATGGAGTACAGCTGGTCGGAAGGATAGTCGCGCTGCATCCCCCAGGTGTTGTAGTAGAAGTCTGGCTTGCGGGAGGCGGGGTTGTACGAAATCCTGCTGAAGATGTAGTCATTCAGCACTTCTTTGAAGGAGGAATCCGCGGGGACAGGGGAGAAGACCGACCAGACGGTCTCGTAGTAACCTTCTGCCGGGATGTTTTCGCCGTCAAGGTATCCTCCGTGCCTGATCTTGTCGCAGATACGCAGCTGACGGTCCTCGGTGAGGCTGATCTGCGTGGCTATGAACCAAAGGTCGTCATCTGTGATAGGGTATAGCTCGCCTGTGATGCCCTGGGCGGCATCCACACCGCTGTCGGTCACCGGTTTCTTCCTGATTTTCTGTGTCACGTCGCCGTCCTGCGATGCATGCTCGTATGCGTGCATCACCTCGCCTGAGGCTGAGCTGATGCGGGTTATCGGACCTTTTATTTCCAGGCTCCCGCCAGGGGTTAGGGAGAATCTGTTTCTTGAAGGGAAGAACGAGTGGTTTCCCTTGTCCTTCCTGAGCGTGAAATTTCCAAGCTTTATTTCCTCGATGCTGACGCTGTCGCAATGGAAGTCGAGCGTGCGGATGGGGAAGATGAGGTGGTTGTGGCCATCCACGTTCGTGAGACGGAACTTCCCTTTGCGGTCCGAGCGCAGCCGCAGCCGCTCTCTGACAAGTCCGCTGTCGCTGAATGTCTGCCTGTCGACTAAGACATGCAGACCCTTGTACTGTCTTTTCCCATCAAGGACGAAGGTGGTCGACAGAGCTCCGTTCGGGGCTTGGTATTTCTTTACTCCGGCCGGCTTCCAGATGCCTGGATCGGAAGAGCGGATGATCTTGCCGTTGACGCAGATTTCGAATGCGCAGTCCTCCGGCAGTTCTTTGACGCCGTCCGCTGCGTGAAGTCCGGCCGTGCCGATGAATGCCGCGATGAGTGCGGAGAAGAGCCTGATTTTCATAGTTTCAGAGTTTGATGAGTCCGAGCCCCGGCCGGTCTGGGAGTGTGATTCTGCCGCTTTCGACTGTCATGCCGAGGAAGCGGTCGTTGCTGATGAGCAGGTTGCCGTCCAGGTCCGCGAAGTCGACAGCAGGGGAGAGTTGGGCCGCAGCCGTGCATGCGCATGAGGTCTCGGTCATGCAGCCTATCATCACCCGCATTCCCTCTGCTCGGGCGTAGTTGAGCATTTTCCACGCTTCGCGCATGCCTGTGCACTTCATCAGCTTGATGTTGATACCGGTGAATGCGCCTTTGATCGACGGGATGTCGCGCAGGCGTTGGATGGACTCGTCAGCGAAGATCGGCAGCGGACTGCGTTCGGTGATCCATGCGATGTCGTCGAGCCGCTCCTTGGCCATCGGCTGCTCGACCATCACGATGCCGTGCTCCTTGAGCCAGAATATCTCGTCGAGCGCCTGGCTGCGGTCTTTCCAGCCCTGGTTGGCGTCGACCGCAATCGGCAGGTCGGTGACGCTGCGTATCGTCTCGATCATCTGTTTGTCGTTGTCAAGCCCGACCTTGACCTTGAGTATGTTGAAGCGTCCTGCGCATTCGAGGGTTTTCTGACGGACGATTTCCGGGGTGTCGATGCCTATCGTGAAGGTGGTGTCAGGCGCTTTTGCTGCGTCCAGTCCCCAGATGCGCCACCACGGCTGGCCTATGAGCTTGCCGACTAGGTCATGGAGCGCGATGTCGACCGCAGCCTTGGCCGGAGCGTCGCCGTCCGAGAGCGAATCGACGTATGCGAGTATGTCTTCGATCTGGAAGGGATCGCTGAAACGCGTGAGGTCGACCTTGGCGAGGAATGCGCACACGCTCTCGACGGTGTGGCCGAGATACGGCGGCATGGAGGCTTCTCCGTAGCCGGTGAAACCGTCGTAGTCGATCTGCACCTGCACGTCCGGCGTGGTCTTGCGCGAATATGAGGCGACCGTGAATGTGTGTTGGAGCTGGAGCTCGTAAGACTGCCAGCTGAGTTTCATCTGCGGTCTGAGTCCGTTGTTCTTGATATGGTACGGGTGCGGCAGAGGTTCGTTTGCCGCCGGCTTGCTGCAGCCACCTAATGCCAGACCAGCTCCGGCAAGTGTCGCCCCTTTGAGGAATTCTCTGCGTTTCATGTATGCAAAAATAGTTTTTTGCGCTTAAAATAAAAAAGGAGGTGGCCGTAAAGCCACCTCCTTGTATCAAATGTCCTTCAGACTAGAAGATTTCTTCTTTCTGCTCGACTACGAAGTCGTCGGCTTTAGGTGCTGCAGGAGCATTTCCTCCCTCGACTTTCTGGCCGAAGTGCTTCTTTGGACCGTGCTCTCCGCCACGGTGGTCGTTGCCACCATTCCTGCGGTCTCCACGGTCGCCACCGCGACGGTCGTTGCCGCCTCTGCGCTCTCCGCCGCGACGGTCATCCTTGCGGTCACCCTGCGGACGTGGACGGCGCTCTGGCTCGACATAACCTTCCGGTTTCTCGGTGAGAGCCCTCATGGAGAGTCTCATCTTGCCTGTCTTGGCGTCGATCTCGAGGAGCTTGACGTCAACCTCGTCACCTACGCTGAGCACGTCCTCGACCTTCTCGGTCTTGGTCCATGCAATCTCGGAAACGTGGAGAAGTCCTTCCTTGCCAGGGAGGATCTCGACGAATGCACCGAACTCGAGGATGCTGACGACCTTTCCGTGGTAGGTCTGGCCCGCCTCAGGAACTGCGCAGATACCCTTGATCCAGTCGAGAGCCTTCTGCATGGCCTCCTTGTCGTTGGAAGCGACATCGACAACACCTTCGGTGAGGTTTGTGCCAGGGATAGG
Source organism: Candidatus Cryptobacteroides sp. (assembly GCA_045627265.1). Taxonomy (GTDB): domain Bacteria; phylum Bacteroidota; class Bacteroidia; order Bacteroidales; family UBA932; genus Cryptobacteroides. The sequence goes on along the minus strand of JAZQNI010000103.1, from coordinate 16,108 downwards.
CTCCTCGGTGATGGTGATGGTGGTGCCGGTCTCCTTCTGGATCTTCTGGATGGTCTCGCCACCCTTTCCGATGATCGCTCCGATGAATTCGGCTGCGACGCGGAGCTGCTCGATGCGAGGAACGAACGGCTTGTAGTCCTCACGAGGCTCGCTGATGGTCTTCATCATTTCGCCCATGATGTGGAGGCGGCCCTGACGTGCCTGCTCGAGTGCCTTTGCGAGAACGTCGTATGACAGACCGTCCACCTTGATGTCCATCTGGGTAGCGGTGATACCGTCGGCTGTACCGGTGACCTTGAAGTCCATGTCTCCGAGGTGATCCTCGTCTCCGAGGATGTCGGTGAGGATGGCGTAGCGGTCGTTAGGATGGATCTCGTCTGTGATGAGACCCATTGCGACACCTGCTACAGGCTTCTTGATCTTCACACCTGCGTCCATGTGGGCGAGGCAGCCACCGCATACGGAAGCCATTGAAGATGAGCCGTTTGACTCGAGGATATCAGAAACGATACGGATTGCGTAAGGATTCTCCGGAGCTGTAGGGATGACTGGCTTGAGTGCGCGGAGGGCGAGGTTGCCATGACCGATCTCACGACGGCCGACACCACGCTGGGCCTTTGCGTCACCTGTAGCGAACGGAGGGAAGTTGTAGTGGAGGACGATCTGCTGGTCATCCTGGATGAGGACTTCGTCTGTCTCCTTCATGTCCATCTTGGTACCGAGAGTGACGGTAGCGAGGGACTGGGTTTCACCACGTGTGAAGATAGCTGAACCGTGTACGCATGGGAGGTAGTCGGTCTCGCACCAGATAGGACGTACCTGGTTGCAGACGCGGCCGTCGGGGCGCAGACCCTCGTCGAGGATCATGTTGCGCATTGCCTCCTTCTCTACAGCGTTGTAGTAGCGGCCCACGAGGGTGGTCTTGATTGCGTATTCCTCCTTCTCGGCCTCTGTGGTCGGCTCTGGGAGTGTGGGCATGAATTCGTCCTTGATGGCTGCGAAGCCGTCCTCGCGCTCGTGCTTAGGCTTTGCGCTCTTTGCGAGTGCGTAGCACTTGCCGTAGCAGAATTCGTGGACTGCCTTCTTGAGCTCCTCGTCCTCGATGTCATGAGGATAGTCTCTCTTGACATCGGTACCGAGCTCCTTGATGAGCTCTTTCTGCACGCGGCAGTGCTTCTTGATCTCTTCGTGAGCGAACTTGATGGCGTTGAGCATGACCTCTTCGCTGACTTCCTTCATCTCACCTTCGACCATCATGATGTTCTCCTCGGTGGCGGCGACCATAAGTTCGAGGTCGGCCTTCTCCATCTCGGTGAAGGTAGGGTTGATGACGTACTGGCCGTCAATGCGGCATACGCGTACTTCTGAGATAGGTCCTCCGAACGGAAGGTCTGAGGTTGCGAGTGCGCAGGAAGCTGCGAGACCTGCGAGTGCGTCAGGCTGGATATCCTTCTCTGCTGAGATGAGGGTCACGTTCACGAACACCTCGAGGTGGAAATCGTCCGGCCACAACGGGCGGATAGGGCGGTCGATGAGGCGTGAGATGAGGATCTCGTAGTCGGATGACTTGCCTTCTCTCTTCATGAATCCGCCTGGGAAGCGGCCTGCTGCATAGAATTTTTCTTTGTAGTCGACGGTAAGAGGCATGAAATCAGTGCCTTCCTTGACTTCTGTCGCTGCGGTTACGGTGGCAAGGAGCATTGTGCCTCCCATCTTCACCACTGCTGAACCGGCTGCCTGCTTGGCGAGCTTTCCGGTCTCGATCTCGATGACGCGACCGTCAGAGAGCTCGATTTTCTTAGTGATTACGTTCATTACTGTTTTTCTTTTACGTCTTATATCTGCATTCGCGGACCATCCGCGTATTCATTCAAAACAAAAAGGGGACGGACACGCAAATATGGCCATCCCCTTGGTTCTTCCTATTGTGATTATCGACGGAGACCAAGCTCTTTGATAATGCTTCTGTATCTCTCGATGTCGGTCTTCTGGAGATAATCCAGAACCTGACGTCTTTTACCTACGAGGCGGAGAAGTGAACGACGTGTGACAACGTCCTTCTTGTTCTTCTTCACATGCTCGGTGAGGTGAGCGATACGGTAGGAGAATAAAGCAACCTGACTCTCTGGAGAACCGGTATCCTTATTGGACTTTCCGTACTTCGCGAAAATCTCTTGCTTCTTTTCTGGCATAAGATATTCAGCCATAGTGCAAAAAATTTTAAATAATTAGTAATTGTACCGCTTCTGACGCATAGTCGCGCAAAAAGCGGCACAAAGGTAGGAATAATTATTAAGAATGCAAAATGTTATGCATCAATAATAAGAATGGGCATCAAGGCGGTAGATGCCTGCCTCTGCGTAGGCTTTACACATAGCCATCTGAGGATGACGTCCTTGAATAATAAGAGTCAATAATTGCTTTTTTTGTAATTAAGAGTGAACTTTACAACGCCATATGCAAAAGTGACTTTCTTGCATATGGAAATGAAATCTGTCAGAATAGGAAATGTTGCAAAAGAAAAGACGTTCAGCCATACCGATCATGACCCATCCGGGCATCGAGTTGATCGGCAAGACCGTAAAAGAGGCTGTCACTGACGGTCAAGTACATGCAGATGCTATCTGTGCCCTTAATGAAAAGTATCCTGGAGCAGCGGTAACTGCCATAATGGACTTGACGGTTGAAGCTGAGGCTTTCGGAGCCGAGGTCATTTTTTCGGACAATGAGATTCCGAACATTGTCGGAAACCTCGTCTGCGACCGTGAGTCCGTGGAAGCCTTGCAGGTGCCCGGCCTTGATGCAGGCAGGGTCAGGGAGTTCCTCAAGGCCAACCGCCTGACAGCGGCCCGTATAAAGGACAAGCCCATATATGGGGGTTGCATAGGTCCTTTCTCGCTTGCCGGGAGGCTGTTTGGGTTGACAGAGCTGATGATGGCCATATATCTTGAACCCGATACGGTAAGTGTGCTGTTGGATAAGTGCGCTGAATTCATTCTCCGCTATGTCCGTGCGATGAAAGAGACCGGTATCAGCGGAGTGATCATGGCAGAGCCGGCAGCCGGCCTCATTTCCAATGAGGACTGCATCGCTTATTCCACCGAGTATGTCAGGAGAATCATAGGTGAAGTCCAGGACGATTCATTCTTGGTGGTCCTCCACAATTGCGGCAATACCGGACATTGCACCGATGCTATGATACGCAGCGGTGCCAGGGCATTGCATTTCGGGAACAGGGCCGATATGGTCGAGGCCCTCAAGGCCTGTCCTTCCGATATCATCGTCATGGGAAATCTTGATCCGGTGACTATCCTTCAGCAGGCATCTGCCGAAACGGTCAGGGAGGAGACACTCTCCTTGCTCGACGCCACAGCGGGGTGGGACAATTTTATCCTTTCGTCAGGATGTGATGTGCCACCTCATACTCCGTTTGCAAACATCGGAGCTTTTTATCAGGCGCTTGATGAATATAACTCAAGCTTATAGATTACGGATCCCGATCAGCTAAGATAGCTGGAAGGAACTATTCTGTAGCATCGGCAGACTTGATCAGTTCGGCAACGCTGATGATGCGGATGTCGTGTTTGTCGACAAGACGTCTGACCTTGCGGCTGCAGAGCATGTCGCGCACTCCCTGGCGGTCGGTGGCCACATCCTCATATCCGGCGTGGTAGAAGCCGGCCATCTCGCAGTCGTCGTATGCGGGGTGGTCAAGGAACAGGTAGAAGTTGTCCTTGGCGAGGTGGGTGATCCTGTAGCAGAAACATTTCATCTTGCCCTTCAAGGTCCTGTGCGGGCCATCATAGCCGATGCGCTCAAAGCCCAGGACCGCCTGCGAATCCGTGTTGTCAATCGAAGGTAGTCCGTACTCGGCTGACAGGCGACGCACGAGGTCGGCGACTTCCGGAGCGAAACGGTTAGATCCCATGTGTCCTGAAATATGGCTGGTCTGCGGGATGTATCTGAGGCACGTCTCGATCTGCGCGCGGAATTCACGTTCGATGTCCTCCAGACTCCAGCCGTGTTCGGTCAGAGACTGGCCGGGGAATTTCTGGTTGGCGCCGAGCCGTGGGAAGAAATATCCTTGTTCATTGCACAATGCCGGGTTTTTGGTGAGAGGCCCCCACTTGACGTTATCCCATTCACTGGTCAGCGTGAGGTGCACGCCCACGTCGAGGTCTGGGTTCTCTTTCAGAAGGCGCACCGCCTCCGGGAACCAGGCGCAGTTGGGCATGACCTCGACCGATGTCGCGATGCCGTTCTGCCAGCAGTCGATGCAGGCCAGGTTGGCGCTGTGCGAGGAGCCCATGTCATCGATTCTGATGACGATGTTCTGGGCCAGCACCTGTGTACATGCGGTCGCTGTCGCAACCAATGCCAATAACCGTTTCATGTCAAAACCAATTACTGTTTGTTGTTGTTCCTCCCGCCTTTTTGAGCTTCGGCTGTCCGTCTCCGGAAGCCTTCGCCTGCGGCTCATCCCTCCCGCTGCGCTGATGCTTGCGGGCCCCTCCCATTCATGTGGCCATGGGCGGCCACAGACTCCGGAGACGGATAGCCATCCGCTCATTGACGGCGGGAGGACGAAACCATGTGGCGTTAAGTTGTTGGCAATTGCATCCGGTTCAAATGCCGTGACTCGATATGTCCGTTATTCGATTGTGATAGGCTTGTACTGAGGGACAAGCAGCTTCATCATGATCCAGCTGAACAGATAGGCAAGACCGCAGAATGTGAACATGATGAGGTAACCAGCCTCGATGCCCTGCGCTCCGAGGACATTCCAGGCACCCTTCTCGCTGGCGTCGAACAGCATACCCGCACCCTTCTGGATGAAGAAGCTTCCAAGACCGCCGGCCATACCACCGATACCGGTGACTGTGGCGATGGTAGACTTAGGGAACATGTCGCCGACAGTGGAGAAGATGTTGGCACTCCAGGCCTGATGTGCTGCGGCAGCAATACCGATGAGCAATACCGGGATCCAATAAGAGATATGTGCGAGAGGCAGTGTACCGAGAGCGACAAGAGGGAAGAATGCGAAGATGAGCATGGCGCGCATACGGCCAGCATACGGATTCATCTTTTTCTTCTCGATGAAGATGGTAGGGAGATAACCACCGAAGATAGAAAGCATGACGATGAGATAGAGGGCGCCGATGGCAATCTGGAAACGAGGCTCGGTAGAGCTCATGCCATATACGTTCTTGAGGAATGACGGCATCCAGAACAGATAGAACCACCATACGCCGTCCGGAAGGAGCTTTCCGAAAGCGAACGCCCATGTCTGCTTGTATGAGAAGCATTTCCAGAGAGATATCTTCTTCTCGTCCTTGGCAGCCTCGGCGGCAGCGGCCTTCGCAGCCTCTTCCTCAGCCTTGTCCTGCTCGATGTATTCGAGCTCGGCCGCATTGACATGAGGGTTCTGCTCAGGCTTCTTGTAGATGAACATCCAGAATCCCATCCAGATGAAACCGAGGGCTCCGATGATTATGAATGCTGCTTCCCAACCATACTTGGCGGCAAGTGCAGGAATGCAGAACGGTGCTACAAGCGCTCCGACGGTGGAACCTGCATTGAAGATAGAGGTCGAGAACGCACGGTCCTTCTTCGGGAAATATTCCGCGGTGGCCTTGATGGCCGCCGGGAAGTTGCCAGCCTCACCAAGGGCGAGGATGCATCGTGCAATTATGAAGAGCGTCATGCTGACCGTGGCGATCTTGCCGATGGCATCCGCGGCCGTGATGGCTCTCATGGCTTCAGCTCCTTCCACACCGATGAAATGCTGTGTCAGAACACCGCAGATGGCGTGGGTGCAGGCGCCGAGTGACCAGATGCCGATGCTCCAGAGGTAGCCCTTCTTGGTGCCGAGCTTGTCGACGAGGGAACCGGCGAAGAGCATTGCGACGGCATAGAACAGGGAGAAGATTCCCGTGATGGTGCCGTAGTGGTTGTTGCTCCAGTGGAATTCAGGCCTGATGAAGTCCTCGAAAGTGAGAGAAAGCACCTGGCGGTCCATGTAGTTGATCGTAGTCGCGAAGAACAGCATCGCGCAGATGATCCATCTGTAGTTTGTCTTTTTTGCTGTTTGGCTCATATTCTTGTGTTTTATCTGATTGTACTTACTATCTCGAGCGCTTCGTGGCAGAGCCTGGAGATGCGCTCCCAGTCACCCGCTGCGATGGCGTCCTTAGGGAAGAGGTTGCTGCCCATGCCTACGCAGGACGCACCGGCCTTGAACCAGCCGCTGAGGTTCTCTTCGGTCGGCTTGACACCTCCCGTGACCATGACCTGGGTCCACGGCATCGGTGCCTTGATGCCCTTGACGAACGCAGGCCCGAGCACATCGCCGGGGAATACCTTGCAAATATCGCAGCCGGCCTCCTGTGCCATCCCGACCTCGGTCACGCTGCCGCAGCCGGGGCAATAAGGGATGAGCCTGCGGTTGCAGACCGGGGCCACCTCCGGATTGAAGAGCGGCCCGACCACGAAGTTCGCGCCGAGCTGGATGTACATGGCGGCGGTGGCGGGATCGACCACCGAGCCTATGCCCATGATCATCTCAGGCAGCTCCTTGGCTGCGTATTTGACCAGTTCGCCGAACACTTCCTGCGCGAAATCGCCGCGGTTGGCGAACTCGAACGCCCTGATGCCGCCTTCATAGCAGGCCTTGAGCACTTTCTTGGCTGTCTCGATGTCCGAATTGTAGAACACCGGCACTATGCCGGTCTCCATCATGGTGCTGAGCACCTGTATCTTGTTGAATCTTGCCATATTCGTGAAATGAAAGGATCAGCGCTGCACCCTGCCGTTGGCGTTCCCGCCTGCGAGCGAGAGCACTTCGTCTTCGCTGACCAGGTTGAAGTCACCGTTGACCGTATGTTTGAGAGCGGACGCCGCAACCGCGAATTCGAGTGCCGCCTGCTGGTCGAAACCGTATTTGAGCATGCCGTGGATGAGCCCGCCGGAGAATGAGTCACCTCCGCCGACGCGGTCTACGATAGGGGAGATGTCGTAGCGTTTCGACTGGTAGAACTCCTTGCCGTCGTAGATGAGCGCCTTCCAGCCATTGTGGCTGGCGGAGAATGATTCGCGCAGCGTCGAGACGACGTGCTTGAACCCGAACTCCTGCATCATCTGGCGGAAGATGCCTTCGTAGCCGGCCGCGTCGGTGCTGCCGCCTTCGACGTCCGCATCAGGCTTGAATCCGAGGCAGAGTTCTGCGTCCTCCTCGTTGCCTATGCATACGTCGACGTACTTCATCAGAGGACGCATCACGGAAATCGCTTTCTCGGAGGTCCACAGTTTCTTGCGGAAGTTGAGGTCTACTGAGACAGTCACCCCATGCCTCTTGGCTGCCTCGCAGGCCAGTCTGGTGAGCTCGGCCGCCTTGTCGGAAATGGCAGGGGTTATGCCTGACCAATGGAACCAGGCCGCTCCTTCCATCATCCCGTCGAAGTTGAAATCCTCCGGAGAAGCCTCCGCGATGGCGGAATGGGCGCGGTCGTAGATGACCTTCGACGGGCGCATGGATGCTCCGGTCTCGGCATAGTAGAGGCCGATCCTGTCGCCGCCGCGTGCTATGTAGTCGGTGCGCACACCGTATCTGCGGAGGGCGTTGACCGCAATCTGACCGATCTCGTGCTTTGGCAGCTTGGTGATGTAGAACGAATCATGCCCGTAATTCGCGAGGCTGACCGCCACGTTGGCTTCACCGCCACCTGGTATGATGCGGAATGCGTCTGTCTGTATGAATCTGTCGTTCCCCTCGGGGCTGAGCCGGAGCATTATTTCTCCTAAAGTGATGACTTTTGCCATTTGCCGGTTTTTGAAAGGATGAATCTTCTATATCTGCAGCGGAACGCTAGACGACTTCCACCTTGAAGATGGCCTTGTGGGTCTTGCCTTCACCGATCAGAGGGGCGTGGGCAGTCTCCGGTCCGAAGGTTATGATCTTGCCTGGCTCCACGGTCATCAGTGCGGCGATATCGTCGTTGAAGAAAATGATGTCGTTTACTGGGTTGAACTCTCCGTCAGGCATGCTGCACATCACCCTTGGTTTGATACCGAAGGTCTCTGCCTTGGAAAGCGGTACCTGGATGTCGATATATCTGTCATGCGCTTCAAGCTTTGCTTTTTCCTGCGGTCTGAGGTCTGCATCGACTATGTTAACCCAGAGATGGTCTCCGTCGATGATGTGTTTCCCTGTCTCAAGGGAATTGAGGTCATGGCTGTCTATGAATTCGAGAGCCTTGATGTAGTATGGATTCTGTGAAAGTTCCATTTCGATAAAATGGTTTTGGTTTATTAAAGACAAATTTAGCTTTTTTTGCTATATTTAAGGTATGAAAAGGATTCTTTTTGCGTTTTGCCTGTTTTTTGCCGTGTTTCCGGCCTTCGCAGGCGGTATCCGTGTGCTTGTCGTTGACGATGGCAGCGTTGATTCTGAGATAATACGTCATCTGTCCGCTCTGGCGGAGGCGGACGGATCTGCCTGGACCGTGGATGTCCTCGCTTCGGGTCCAGCTCGTCCGACCGGGCGCTATGATGTGGTCGTGTTCGCATCGGACACGCCGTCGGCTGACATTCGGCGGATATGCAGGAAGACCCGCGGCGCACGGCAGTTCGTCCTGCAGGATTGGGCTTGTACGCGTAATTATTCCGGGGAGCCGTGTGTCGCTCCGGTGTTTGCAGAGTATGGGTACGACCAGCAGCGGATGTACGAGGCGATGGTCGGGAAGTCGCGTCTGACGGCTCGGGAAAATGGTCTGGAAGTGATTCCGGTCGGTACTGCGGTGCAGGATGTGCGTGGCACTTTTGACCGCGACAACATAACTTTGGACGGCGTGGCACTGAACTACAGCATCGGCTGCTATCTTGCCGCATGCACATGGTACGAGGCCATTTCCGGCACTGATGTGACGGCGAATGCCTATGATCCCGGACATCTGCGGCCGGAGCGGCGCGAACTGGCCAAGGCTGCCGCACATGCCGCCGTCGCCCATCCGTACGAGGTCGTGGATTTCGGCTTCCGCAAATTGAACAAGCATTATGATGAGGCGCTGGTGCCGGAGTACGAGCTTCCCGACCCTCTGGTTATGGCTGACGGCACGCCGGTCAAGGACGCCGGACAGTGGTATTCCGAGCGTCGCCCCGAATTGCTCCGGCTGTTCGAGTCCGAGATGTTCGGCCGGGCTCCGGGAAGACCTGCAGATCTGCATTTCGAGCTGGTTTCTTGCGACGACGGGGCATTCGCCGGGACTGCCGTGCGCAAGGAGGTGAACATATATTTCACCAAAGGGAAGGACCATTACATGAGGTTGCTGCTGTATGCTCCGAAGGATGCCGCAGGCAAGGTGCCCGTGATCCTTGGCGCTAATTTCAAGGGCAACGCTGCGGTAACATACGATACCGGCATCTCGCTTCCGGATTCAGCTCAGATAGCTCGCTATGGCGTCTATAAAGAGCCTGTACGTGGGGCGATGGACGGGCGATGGCCGGTCGGGATGATCCTGGCGCGCGGCTATGCCTTGGCTACGTTCTTCAAGGGGGACATCGATCCTGAATTCGATGATTCTTTCAGGAACGGAGTCCATGGCTTGTTCTATCGGGAGGGACAGACTTATCCTGACCCGGATGAATGGGGGACGATTGCCGCATGGGCATGGGGATACAGCAGGGCTCTGGATTATCTGGAGACCGATCCTGATGTGGATGCGACCAGAGTTTCGACCGTCGGTCACAGCCGCCTGGCCAAGACTGCGTTGTGGGCCGCGGTGGTGGATCCGCGTTTCGCGATGGCATATCCCAACAACTCGGGATGTGGCGGTGTGGCATTGTCCCGCCGAGCCTTCGGTGAGACCCTCGAAACCATCATAAGGCATTATCATTATTGGTTCTGCGCCAATTTCTGGAAGTATGCCGGCAACGAGTCGGACATGCCTTTCGACCAGCATGAGCTGCTGGCATTGATGGCGCCGCGTCCGGTCTATGTCGCGAGCGGCGAGCATGACGATTGGTCGGACCCGAAAGGAGAGTTCCTTTCTGTCGTGGAGGCCTCCAAGGTGTATGATTTCCTCGGCCTCGGCGGTGTCGGGGTGACTGAGATGCCGGGACCATGGAAACCGCAGAACACCGGCCGCATCGGCTATCATATGCGCAGCGGCCCTCACGACATCACGACATACGACTGGGCGAAATTCCTCGACTTCGCCGACCGCTTCCTGAAACAGTAAGGCCGCAGTGTGGATTAGCCTTTTGTGTGTAAAAAAATATCTTATTTCCGGGAAGATTCATTATCTTTGAATGATTCGCAAATATTAAACAGAACATATCATGTCATTCATCAATCAAGACTTCATGCTCACCAACGATACCGCCCGCGAGCTGTATCATGAGAGCGCAGAGAACATGCCGATCATAGACTATCACTGCCACCTCGTGCCGCAGATGATAGCGGAGAATTATCAGTTCAAGGACCTCACCGAGGTCTGGCTCGGAGGAGACCACTACAAGTGGCGCGCCATGCGCGGCAACGGTGTCCCTGAAGAATATATCACAGGCGGCAAGTCGTCCTACGAAAAGTTCGAGAAGTGGGCGGAGACCATGCCGTACGCCATGCGCAACCCGCTCTATCACTGGACCCACCTCGAGCTTGCGAGAGTGTTCGGCGTGGACAAGATTCTCAATCCGGCCAACGCGAAAGAGATTTACGATGAGTGCACCGCCAAGCTTCAGACTCCGGAATTCCGCGGCCAGGAGCTTATCAAGAAATTCAATGTGGAGACCGTGTGCACCACGGACGATCCTGCAGACGACCTCAGATACCACAAGCAGATCCTCGACATGCCTTTCGGCGTGAAGGTGATTCCTGCATGGAGGCCTGACAAGGCGATGGCAGTCGAGATCCCGGAAGTTTACATCTCCTACATCGAGAAGCTCAGCAAGGCTGCCGATATGGAGATCAAGACCTACGCAGACCTCATCTGCGCCTTGAAGAAGCGCCACGAGTTCTTCGAGTCAATGGGCTGCAAGCTCTCCGACCACGGTCTTGACACCTTCCATTCTGCCGACTACACCGACGCCGAAATCGAGAAGATCTTCAAGAAGGTGATGAAGGGAAAGGCCCCGGAGCCTGTCGAGGTCGACAAATTCCAGAGCGCGATTCTCCACGACTGTGCAGTCATGGATGCGGAGAGCGGCTGGGCCCAGCAGTACCATATCGGCGCCATCAGGAACAACAACACACGCATGTTCAACAATCTCGGCCCTGATACCGGATACGATGCCATCCATGACCTTCAGTGCTCTGCGGCCGGACATCGTTTCTTCGACCGTCTCGCGCTCGAAGGCAAACTTGCCAAGACCATCCTCTACTGCCTCAATCCGAAGGACAACGAGGTGCTCGCCACTATGGCATACACCTTCAATGACGGCACATATCCTGGCAAGATGCAGCTCGGTTCCGGCTGGTGGTTCCTCGATCAGGAGGATGGCATGCGCAAGCAGATCAACGCTCTCAGCGCCCTCGGCCTGCTCAGCCGCTTCGTCGGCATGCTCACCGACTCACGCAGCTTCATCAGCTATCCACGCCACGAGTACTTCCGCCGCATCCTCTGCAACGTGATCGGTCAGGATGTCGAGGACGGAAAGCTGCCGAAGAGCGAGATGCCGTTCATCCACCAGATGGTCAAGGACATCTCCTACAACAACGCCAAGAACTACTTCAATTTCTAGTTTTTTCAAAGAAAAAGGCCGACCCCTTAAGGGGCCGGCTTCTTCTTTGGCTTCGGAGGATTATTCCCAAACGAAGTATGCTGACCTGTGAATGAGTTGCTTCATATAATCAGAATATGAAGAATTATCATTGGCAACATCCTCTTCAATAAGGGCTGTAGTCTCTGCCATATTGCTCTTATTCTTGCCTTTGTAAACGCGAAGATTTCCATCGTATTCGTAATAAGGAGCGAGGCCGAAGAGGCCACCATCAATTATGTTATTCTCATCCTTGGCAACATTGCTGACAACAAATCTTATAACAAATTCAGTGTTGTTCACTGTGGCTGTTGGCGTGAAGCTAACTTTGACCGGGTAGATCTGGCAATTCTCAGTTCTATTTTCATAAGGGACAGTTAGGACACCGTATTTCTTGCCATCCGGTTCAATATAAGAACCCAGTTCGCTGTCAATTATAACAGAAGTTGGTTTGTTGAAGCTATTACCACCATCCTGACTGACTCTAACATTGAAAGATTCTGGGGTGATGCGGTTTCCAGCGGTATTGCTTACGTTTCCGAGGGATAGTCCCGTATAGAATGCCAAGGTTGTCTTTCCCGCTGGAATCTCGCTGTATTTGACGTGGATATCAAAGAACATTTTATTCATTGGGAGCTGTGTGTCCTTGTCTTTCCAATTCGCAAGACAAAGATTATATCTCGTGGCTCCATCATTCCCATGATTGAAGCTGTTTGGAGCTTCTCCGTTCTCGCCTATCGCGGTAATCCACGCATACAATCCGTCGGCATCTTTTATTATCTGCTGGCCGTCGACGACTGAGGCCCCAAGGTCAAGGTGGGAGAAAAATTTCTTGTCTTCCAAAGCAACGTTCACGTCATCTGTCCACTGATTCTGTATCTCGTTATCCACGTTACAGAACGGGAAGCAAACAGGCTGTGATGCTGCGGAACCAGAAATATATGCGCTCTGCTGGGCGGTTGTCACACTGTAATTTACTGGATAGACTTTGCCTGCTTCGAATTTCAGATCCTTATTGATCACGAAGTTTTTGGAGTTATAATACTGTATTCCGCCGTCATCAGTTCCGAGCCCGATTCCGTAATAATCTTTGTTGGAATTCTTGTGAGGAATAAACGGTAGATAAAAGACAACTTGGCCTCCGGGAACGGCATTGAGATATCCGGAAGAGGAGAATGAGAATTCGATTTCATCTCCACCGTTTATCATGAAATCCGGTTCATCCTTGGTGAGATCCACTTCCACGATACCGTGAAGTGGATGATTGTTGGATTTAAGTTTTGCTGTGGCGATAGAGATGTTGTTCTCTGTATTGTTTGTAACGGTGAACTTGAATGCGCTGAGCATCTGGTTCATAGTCATGCCTACTGTGGTGTATGCACCGGAAACATTGAGGCATTTCCCATAAAGAGGAAGGCCTCCGAGATTAGGAAGAGCATACCATGGAGACTTGGGAAGAATGTCGAATTCCATATCATCCGGTGTTCCTGTGTGTGCTTCACTGTAAGGATATACCGCATACCAGTCATAAGATTTGCTTGGGTCCAATGCGGACGCAAGGGAGCCTGAGAACACTACGTCCTGGATTCCTCCGCTCGCGCAAATAAACTGTCCATCGTCAACGAAATTCGTTGTTCCGGACTCGGCGTGGAAAAGTCGAATAGCATCATTGTTGATGAATTTGATGGAATAAGGCATCCCGTCACGCCATTGGGTTTTTGTCTGGGTGTTATCGGCCGAAAGGCTGATGGTGAATGGAATTCTCTCTGATAAAACTTCCCGCTCTTCTGTTTCTATGTCATTTGTACAGGAACATACTCCGATTGCGACTATTGCTGCAATCCCAAGAAAATAAAATGATTTTTTCATACAGCATTCATCATTAAATGTTAATCTCTTCATCTTCTTCCTGCCATGGGCTGATTCCGAAGCTTGAGTCAGGGTCGGAAGAGCAAAGAATCCTTCGCATTGTCAATTGTCGTACCAAACATTTCGGAGCGGAATACTCCTCCGTTTTGTCATTGCAGCTTGTTCTATGCATAGTAGTGTGTTTTGTTATTGATTAAATATTGATTTCATCATCATGCTCGACGAATGGCTGGACATCGAATCCTGTATTTGCGGGTTCGGTTGGCTCTTCATTCAGGAGTTCGTATAGTTTCTCGAGGGGGATCCTCTGGTAGTATATGTTCTGACTCACAGCCTTGTATGCATAATATACGATATGCAGACAGTCATCGTAAACAATCATCCCAGGATATGCTCTGTCTGCGCTTGTATTTGCAAAAACGTCATATACAAAGTCGAAGTCCTTGCTTGATGGGTCATAGGCATAAATAGGGATGCCATGAGTGTTGCCTCTCATGCATACCAGAATCTTATCCCAGAGTTCTAAGCTGATTGGGCAATGCATCATCATTCCGTTGTATGTGGTAGTCTTCCAGTTGCTATATGGCGGGTCAGCCACTGACACGAATGCGTTCTCGTCACTGATGGAACGGAAGAATACATATGCTTTGTCGCCAATGAATGTCGTGCAGGCTTCATTGCCAGTGATGAACATGTCGTAGAGCTTGGTGAAATGAAGCCCGTCCGTGGATTTCATGAATCTAGGGTAGCCCGAACCGTTTTCAATCTTGTAGTACGCCACTCCATAATACTCGTTTCCGTGCCTTGTGACGCTCCATAGCCAGTATTGTGATTTGCTTCCCAGGTCGACGGTGTTGTTGGAAACAAGCATCAGGTTACCGTCCTCATCAACTTCAAGAATTGACATTCCCGAGCCGCCTTCTGCCGGGAAATACCCAGCTTCCCCGATGGGGGTGATTTTGCCGTAATATACAAATAGCTGGGAACCGTCGGCAGATTCAACGAAATGTGGGTCGCGGAGATCGTAGTCAGATGAGATTGTAAGCTCCTGTTTCCAACTGACTCCGTCGCTAGAAGACAGGACGATGAGAGCGCCTCTCATGGAGTATTCCTCAGCGACATGGCCTCCGGCTTCGCGGAATGCGCAATAGTATTTGTCTTTGTAATGAATGATATCCGGGAATGAAGAGTATCGGCTGCTTGCCCAGATTTCTTTGTCAAAGACAACCTTGTCGGGATTATTATAGTTGAAATTAATGGTTTTCTGTTTTCCGGCAGTGAATGTCAACTCAGATTTGACATTTTTAGCATAACTGTCTACGGCAATGTCAATGCCGGATCCAGCTGCAACATGGATCGGTTCAAGTGGTAGATAGAATTCCGCAGACTCTCCTTTTGAGATAGATCCAGACCCTTCGACACGAAGGATGTTGTCTCCAACGCTGACGGTAGAGACGGTCATTGGGTGCTCGAGATTGTTTGTGACAACGAATTTGGCAATTGCCATCTCGTTATGCATCATCACGGTCAGTGGTGAGTCGGACGGGTGATTCTCAAGTGTGCCTTTCAAGGGACAGAGAGCACCGCAGAGGTGCGCCCGGCTGTCATTCCCGACTTGGACAGCCCTGACGTTCCGGCCCTCAAAAGGGTAGCTAAGTTTCCAGTCGTAATTTAAACCGTCTGACAATGGAGATGTCAGTGTGCCGGAGAAAGTTCCGGTTTCCGTGTTGGTGATGACAAATTTTCCGTCATCTATATAGTCTGCACTTCCGGATACCTTATGCCATACATGGATTTCGTCTGAATCTGACCATCGGGTTTCCAGACCATTGTTGGATGTCTTGGTTTGATCAAGAATTGTCTGGATTTCTATTATTTGCGCTGATTGTTTGATTTCAGTATCTTTCTCTGTCATTGAGCTACAGCAAATTACTGTGATCGTTACAACAATGAACAGTATCGGTTTCAACAATTGGTTCATATTTGAACGGATATGGTTTATATTTTATATAAAATACTACAAAAAAATGATTTATAAAAACAAAGGGGAGTTTTAACGGCATGATTAGCAACGCGTTTGGTGACGAATTCATGGGTGATGCTGCTCACGAGCAAAACCCTGTATTTGAGAAGAAGAAAAAGAATTGCTGCACATTTTGGGGACATTTCGCTGAGAAAAATGTGAGTTTCCTGCCTATTCCGTATTTCAGATAGTGTTGTTCCGAGCTGAAATTTTTTGTCGGCGGCATATGTGGAGGGATGTGCTTTTTTTGTATATTAGCAAAATAAATTAAATGATAGATTTCAACATGACAAATCCATTCTCACTTGAGGGAAAGAACGCCTGGATCACAGGCGCATCCTACGGTATCGGTTTCAATATCGCGAAGGCTTTTGTTGCCGCAGGCATCAACCACATCATCTTCAATGATATCAACCAGGAAGCGCTTGAGAGAGGTCTCAAGAACTATGCTGAGGCCGGTAT
>JAZQNI010000102.1:0-100407 GCA_045627265.1 Candidatus Cryptobacteroides sp. | reverse complement strand
GTGGGAGGGCCTGGTCTGGCTACGGCAAACTTTTGCGGAACGGGACAGCCGGGCTATATAAGTGCCGCCTACTTTTCAACTATTGAATGATTATCCGGAATAACAGCTGATTTCTTTATGCTATTCCTTGGTGGGCAATTTTTTGCCAATTCTTTTCCCGTTTCGTCCCTGCCGGGAAAAGAAAGGCCGTATTGTTTCCGGATTTGTCTCCAACAGGCCAATCCGGAAACAAATCGCTGTTTTCTTTCCCAGCCGGGCATTTCCCGGCAACAAAAGGCCTGATTGTTTCCCGATTATCGTATAAGACCCCATAAACAGATTTGACGCGGACGAGGATGCCTTATATGAGCTTGTGGACACACATCATCCGCGTCAAGCACGAATTATTGGCGTTGACGCGGAAGGCATCACACTCTACGCACCTCTGTGGCAGGCCCTTCCGCGTGAGTTTTCGATAAGTCCAGCAACGTGAAAGCCGGGCGACTTCGCTTGGCGGAAGTGATTTGCGCTGTCCCCAAAATGCGCAGTCATTTTGCAGCAAAAAACAGATCTTCCGCTGCAAATCGACACAAAATCAGTGATTTTGCAGCAAAAAAGGGGGTATTCGCTGCAAAAGGCAAGAGTTTAGACGGAACGGGGAATTGGATTACCTGAATTCGATGCCGTCCACGTAACCGGTTTCAGGATCTTTCCAGTTGAACGGCTGGAGGAACGGGTTGCCGGTGCGCTCGTCGGCGATGGTGGTGCTTCCGCCGTGTCCGGGATAGACCTTGACATCCCCGTCCAGTCCCATGATCTTGTCCATGATGGAGACGATTTCCTTGTCATAGTCGCCCCATTCAAGATCAGTCCTGCCGATGCTTCCGGCGAAAAGGCAGTCTCCGCTGAAGAGCAGTCTGTCCTTCTCGGCAAAATAGCTCACGCTGCCCGGCGAATGGCCTGGAGTCTCGATCACCTTGAACTCCAACCGGCCGAAGGTCAGGATTTCCCCGTCCTTGATGCCGGTGGTGGTCCAGCTGGTGTCCGGGGCGGGCATGAAGCAGGTCCGGGCCATCTGGGCGGCATGCTCCTTGACGACCGAGTCATCAGGATGCATATAAATCGTAGCGCCGTACTTGTCCACGCATTCTTTCACGCCGTAGATGTGGTCGAAATGGGCGTGGGTGAGGAGGATTGCGGCTGGCTTGAGCCCTTGGCGGCCGATGAATCCGTACAGTTCGTCAAGCTCTTCCGGGCCTTTGAAACCCGGATCGACCAGAACGGCATTTCCGTCCGCATCCCAGACCAGGTAGCAGTGCTCGCTGAATTCGTTGCAGCTGAACTGCCTTATGTTGATGTCAGTATTGTCCATCTCGTTTTCCATATTGTCCATCCGCCTGCAAAAGTAATCATTTTCGCAGACAGATTCCCGCAGTCTTGTGCTTTTCTGATTCTGGCCGTCCACGCAAAAAGACAAAGATGCGGTACAATCTTTTCCGAATTATCAGAGAGTTTTGCTAAATTTGTAAATGTAAACAGAAGACATTGATCGATGCACATAGGTATAGCAGGAAATATCGGCTGCGGCAAGACCACGCTGACAAAGATGCTCGCGGAGCATTACGGATGGACCCCGAAATACGAAGCAGTCACCTACAACCCATATCTGGAAGACTATTACAAAGACATCCCACGCTGGTCATATAACCTCGAGACCTACTTCCTTGCACAACGCTTCAAGGACGTGCTGGAGATCGCGAAGTCGGACGAGGTCATAATCCAGGACAGGACCCTCTTCGAAGGCGTGTACATATTCGTGGCCAACAACAAAGCCATGGGCAACCTTTCCGAACGCGATTTCGATACCTACATGCAGCTTTTCGACCTGATGATGTCCATGGTCAAGCTGCCCGACCTGCTCATCTACCTCAGGTCATCGGTGCCACATCTGGTATCCCAGATCCAGAAAAGAGGCCGCGAATACGAGCAGGGCATCAGTCTGGAGTACCTTGCCGGACTGAACGACCGATACGAAGAATGGATCGCTGGCTACAAAGGACAGCTCCTGATAATCGATGCTGACGACCTCGACTTCAAGGAGAGACCTGAGGATTTCGCCTCCATCACGGACAAGATAGACGCCCAGTTGTACGGACTGTTCTGAAACTGTGCCTGAGACTGTTGCACTTGAAATGAAAATAACTTAAATTTGAATCTTGTAAAAAAACTATAGAGATGCATATAGCGATTGCGGGAAATATCGGCAGCGGCAAGACCACGCTCACCAAGATGCTGGCCGCCCATTATGGCTGGACACCTAAGTTCGAATCTGTTGACTTCAACCCATATCTGTCTGATTTCTACGAGGATATGGAGAGATGGTCATTCAATCTCCAGATTTATTTTCTGAACAAGAGGTTCAAGGACGTGGTCGATATCTCCAAATGCAAGGACGTCATCATCCAGGACCGTACGATATACGAGGATGCCCGCATCTTCGCCCCTAACCTCCATGGCATGGGTCTGATGTCCACCCGCGACTTTGAAAACTACTCTGACCTGTTCGATCTCATGATGTCCCTGGTCAACCCGCCAGATCTGATGATCTACCTCAGGTCCTCCATCCCGAACCTCATCTCGCAGATCCAGAAGAGGGGCAGGGAGTATGAAAAGAGCATAAGGATAGATTATATAACCGGCCTGAACGAACGGTACGAATCTTGGATAAGCAGTTATAAGGGCCGTCTTCTCATCATAGACGCAGATAACATCAAGTTCGGCAACAGACCTGAGGATTTTGAGAAGGTCACCAACATGATTGATGCTGAGATGTTCGGTCTTTTCCAGGATCAGAAATAGTAAAAGACTATGAACGAACGACTTACGATTATTGATTTCGTTGAAAAGTATTCCAGCCGCTTCGCGGGGAATACTTTTTTGCGTGAAAAGGTGGACGGCGTATGGACCGAGACGACCTTCCGCCAGACGCGTGACGAGGGCCGCAGACTGGCGGCAGGACTGCTTGCGCTGGGTCTTCAGAAAGGGGAGAAGGTGTCCCTTCTTTCCGAAGGAAGGAACCTCTGGGTGATCTCCGAACTCGGTGTGCTGTATGCCGGCGGAGTCAATGTGCCGCTCTCTGTAAAGCTTGAGGAGAGCAACGACCTTCTCTTCCGCATACGTCATTCCGATTCGCGTTTTGTCATCACTTCCGGGCAGCAACTTCCGAAGGTCCGCAAGGTCGTCGAAGATGCTCCGCTGGTGGAGAAGGTGATAGTTCTGGACGACGTCGAGGACCTCAGGGAGAACGAGCTGTCGTACAAGACCGTGCGTGCGCTCGGCGCGGCATTCCTCAAGGCCCGTCAAGACGAGTTCGATGCCCGCGTGGCATCCATCGGTCCGGACGATTATGCCAACATCAGCTACACTTCCGGTACGACGGCCGATCCGAAGGGGATACTTCTGACGCACCGCAATTATACCGCAAATGTGGAGCAGGGAGCATCTGTGATCAACCTCGAAGAGGGTGACGTGATGCTGATAATCCTGCCTCTGGACCACTGTTTTGCACATGTCGCCGGCTTCTACACGATGATGTACTACGGCGGCAGCATCGCCACCGTGCCTGTAGGCAAAAATCCTCTCGCCACCCTGCGCAACGTCCCTGTCGCCATCAGGGAGGTCCGTCCTATGGCCATGCTCTCGGTACCGGCCCTCGCCCGCAACTTCAAGAAGAACATCGAGTCAGGCATCAAGGCCAAGGGCCCGTTCGTCGAGAAGATGTACAAGTTCGCGCTCGACAACGCAATCAAGTACAACAAGGAATATTACAACCGCGGTGGAAGGGACTTCTGGCGCAAGCCTCTCATGGCGCTGTTCGACAAGATCATTTTCAAGAACGTCCGGGAGAGTTTCGGCGGCAGGATGAAGTTCTTCATCGGCGGCGGAGCACTGCTCGACATCGAGCTGCAGCGCTATTTCTGCGCTGTCGGGATGCCTATGTTCCAGGGTTACGGCCTGTCGGAGGCCACACCGATCATCTGCGCCAACTCAGAAAACCATGCGATATTCGGATCTTCCGGCCGCACGGTGCTGCCTATGGACATCAAGATCTGCGATGCGGAGGGTAATGAGCTTCCTCACGGCGAACGCGGTGAGATCGTCATCCGCGGCGAGAACGTGATGGCCGGCTACTGGAAGAATCCTGAGGCGACCGCCAAGACCGTCGTGGACGGATGGCTCCATACCGGCGACATGGGATACATATTTCCGGCCAACCCGCGCTATCTCTATGTGACCGGCCGCTTCAAGTCCCTGCTGATCTCCGCCGATGGCGAAAAGTACAGCCCTGAAGGGTTCGAGGACTCTTTGACCGACGGTTCGAAGTATATCGAGCAGGTCATCCTGCACAACGACCAGAAGCCATACACCATAGTGCTCATCGTCCCGAACAAGGAGGCGCTCAAGGAGTACGTCCACAAGCAGGATCCTTCGCTGGACCTCGCCGGCAAGGAGGCGAAGCTGCTCATGCTCGACAAGATCCAGGCCGAGGTGGATTCCTACAAGAAGGGCGGTGCCCACGAGGGCATGTTCCCGGAGAGGTGGCTGCCGGCCGCTATCGCAGTGCTCCCTGAGCCGTTCACAGACAAGAACGGTCTTGTCAACAGCACGATGAAGATTGTCCGCGGCAAGGTGGAGAAGTTCTATGCCGACCGCATCGGGTATGCATACACTCCGGAAGGCAAGGCCCTTCACAACGACAAGAATCTTGAGTCGTTATGATGTCGCTTCTTGATAATAATTAGTATATTTGCAGACTGTTAGAAAACAATATCAAATCAATCAATAACACTAACATTTAAAAGTATGGAAAAGAAAAACAGCAACACCGTCGCGATTATCACGATGTTCTTCATGTTTGCGATGATCTCTTTCGTCACGAACATGGCTGCTCCGTTCGGAAACATCTGGAAGGTTCAGTATGAATGGTCCGGAATGCTCGGAAACATGATGAACTTCCTTGCATACCTCTTCATGGGTATCCCTGCAGGAAAGATGCTCACCAAGATCGGCTACAAGAAAACAGCTCTCGTAGCACTCGCTATCGGTTTCCTCGGAATTGCAGTCCAGCTCACATCGAGCTTCCTGCCAGTCGGCGTTTCTGCTCTTGTTGTATATCTCCTCGGTGCATTCATCTGCGGTTTCTGCGTATGTATGCTCAACACCGTGGTCAACCCTATGCTCAACCTCCTCGGCGGCGGTGGCAACAGAGGTAACCAGCTCATCCAGGCCGGTGGCTCCTGCAACTCTCTCGCAGGTACCCTCACTCCGCTCCTCGCCGGTGCGATGATCGGCACGATCACCAAGGATACTGCAATGTCCAACGTGAGACCTCTTCTTCTCATCGCCCTCGCAGTATTCGCACTCTCATTCATCATCATCGCCCTCGTCGCTATTCCTGAGCCGAACCTCGGAAAGGAGAAGGCTGAAGAAAAAGGAAAATACAGCGCATGGAGCTTCCGCCACCTTGTACTCGGCGTCATCGCCATCTTCCTCTATGTAGGTATCGAGGTCGGTATCCCTGGAGAGCTCAACTTCTACCTTGCCGATCCAGGTGCCAAGGGCGCAGGTCTCGGTGAAGGCGCAGCCGCTACTGCCGGTGCAATCGCAGCCATCTACTGGCTTCTCATGCTCGTCGGCCGTCTCTGCAGCACAGCCATCAGCTCCAAGGTTTCTCCTAAGGCCCAGCTTACCACCGTTTCTTCAGTGGCAATCCTGTTCCTCCTCCTTGCAATCTTCTTCCCTAAGAATATCACGATGTCCATGCCAAGCTTCGTCAACGGTGGATTCGGACTTGTTCCGAACGTACCTGTAAGCGCACTCTTCATCGTCCTCTGCGGTCTCTGCACTTCTGTCATGTGGGGTGGTATCTTCAACCTCGCAGTCGAGGGTCTCGGCAAATACACGGAGCAGGCTTCCGGTATCTTCATGATGATGGTAGTCGGCGGTGGTGTCATGCCTCTCCTCCAGGATGCTTTCGCACGCGGCACATCTTACATGACCAGCTACTGGCTTGTCATCGCGATGCTCGCATACATCCTCTTCTATGCCCTTGCAGGACATAAGAACGTGAATACTGATATTCCTGTAGAATAATAGTTTCAAATCTAAACTCTATAAATTATGGCAAAGAATTATGTAGTCGGAGTCGATGTCGGTGGACAGACCTCCAAGATTGGTATAGTAAACGAAAAAGGTGAAGTCATCGTACAGTCCGTAATCCGGTCGGATACCTACGGCACTGATGCCGAGGCTTTCATCAAGGCTCTCGCAGAGGCTATCAAGGCTCTCATCGCAGAGGCAGGTCTCGAAGGACAGATCCGTGGTGTCGGTTGCGGCGCTCCTAACGGCAACCACTACAACGGTACGATCTCGTTTGCACCGAACCTCGCATGGGCTTCCAACGGCACAGTCGAGTTCACCAAGCTTCTTTCTTCCAACCTCGACGGTATTCCAGTGGATCTCACCAACGATGCAAATGCAGCAGCTGTCGGTGAAATGACCTATGGCGCAGCCCGTGGCATGAAGAACTTCATCATGATCACTCTCGGCACAGGTGTCGGCAGCGGTATCGTTATCGACGGCAAGCTCGTTTACGGACATGATGGTTTCGCAGGTGAGCTCGGACATGTCACCATCGAGCGTGACGGCCGTCTCTGCGGTTGCGGCCGCAAGGGTTGCCTTGAGGCTTACTGCTCTGCTACCGGTGTTGCCCGCACAGTGAAGGAGTGGCTCGCCAAGTCTGACGAACCTACTCTCCTCCGCAATTATGAGAATGCTTCCGCAAAGGATGTGTTCGACTGCGCAAAGCAGGGCGACAAGATGGCAAAGGAGATATTCGACTATACCGGAACCCTCCTCGGACGTGCACTTGCCGACTTCATCGCGTTCAGCGCTCCTGAGGCAATCGTCCTCTTCGGCGGTCTCGCACGCAACAAGGAATTCCTCACCGATTCCATCCTCAAGGCTATGAACGACAATGTGCTGCCTTTGTGGAAGAACAAGGTCAAGCTCGTCTACACCGAACTCAATGCATCTGATGCAGCTATCCTCGGTGCCTCAGCTCTCGCTTGGGAACTTTAAACATTGTTTATTATACAAATCATGAAAAAGATTTTATTTTTCGTCGCTGCTGCAGGTTTTGTTTTTGGCGCCTGCGCACAGAAGCCAGCTGCTGAGACAACAGCTGAAGAGACCCAGCAGGAAGCTGCTGCAACAAGCGAGGCTGTCGCTGAGCCTGTAGAGAAGACCATCAAGGATTATATTCCTTCCAAGGCACAGCTCGACTCTGTCAGCTACCTCGTAGGTATCAACTTCGGTAGCTTCATCAAGGGCTACAACTTCGGCGACCTCAACATGGCACAGGTCAAGGCCGGTATGAAGGATTTCATCAACTCAAAGGGCAACCAGAGGGATCCTAACTTCGCAGACCAGTTCAAGATCAATCCTGAGGCTATGAACGAACTCTTCAACGAGTATCTCCAGAACAGGCAGATCTACATGGGTATGCTCAACAAGGAGAAAGAAGCCAAGTATCTCGAGGCCAACAAGAAGAAGGCTGGTGTAGAGGTTACTGAGAGCGGTCTTCAGTATAAGATCATCGAGGCGGGTAACCAGGAGCTTATCCCTGGACCTACCGACACAGTCAAGGTCATCTACAAGGGCACTCTTACCGATGGTACCGTATTTGACGAGACACCGGAAGGTGAAGATCCTGCTACATTCGTAGTCAACCGCGTCATCCCTGGTTGGGTAGAGGGTCTCCAGCTCATCGGCGAAGGTGGCAAGATCCAGCTTACCATCCCTTCAGAGCTTGCTTATGGCGAGCGCGGAACTCAGGGCATCGAGCCTAACTCAACTCTTCTTTTCGATGTTGAGCTTGTTTCCGTAGCCAAGGCTGCTCCAGTTGTGGAAGAGGCTGCTGAGTAATCCAGCAGATCTTAATAATCGACAAGGGGCCGGCATTTTTGCCGGCCTCCTTTTTTTGCCCCGCCTTCTCCGTTCCGCAAAAGCTTTTGGACTCGGCTTCACGCGGCAGCGCTGCTGCCAGAAGGGCGCAAAAGTTTTTGCCCATCGCTTCGCTCGGGAATGCGCCCTTCTGTCACAGCTCCGCCTTCGTTCCGCCGTGAGTCTGTCTCCGGCAAACTTTTGTCTCCACTTTCTGCCGGGCAAGGCCAGGAGGCTTTTGCGGAACGGGAAAGCCGGGCCTTAGGAACAAACACGGGGCAGTATCTTACTGCGGCTGACGATGACGTTAAGAGATAGTTGCGTCTTGCTGTCAATTCACTATATTTGTAATGATGAATTGCATTTTAGCGTAGCTCGAAATATGAAACAGACACTAAAGACAAAGTTATTCAATTATATCCTTGTGCTTCTTGGCTTTGCAACCACAACTTCGTGTGAGGTCATTTCCCCCGCATGTGAGTATGGAACTCCGACCATGGACTTCGAAGTGTCAGGAAAGGTCGTCAATCAGGATTCTACGCCTATCGCCGGGATCAAGGTTTCCTGCCGCATCTTTGCAGCCCCTGGTATTGCAACTGCTCTCACCTCTGAAGACGGTTCGTTCTTTATTTCCGGGACAGGAATGAGTCCGTTGCTGGAGTTTGAGGATATCGATGGGCCGGAAAACGGCGGTGAGTTTGCCGCCAAGACAGAGGAAATCAAAGCTGACCGGGTCAAGAAAGGTGATGGCCACTGGTACATGGGCAAGTATGAGGCAAAGGATGTGGTCGTTGAAATGGAGGAGAAGAAGTAGGTTATGTCAGCATTGTCGCTCAAGCAGATCATAGGCCTGTCCGCGTTCAACAAGGTTGTCGAGGAGCAGGCTAGACAGCATCCCATGAGACAACTCTTCTGGGAATGCACCCTGCGCTGCAATATGAAGTGTCTGCACTGCGGAAGTGACTGCAAGGTGTCTGCCATTCACCCGGACATGCCATTCGAAGACTTCGAGAAGGTGCTTCGTCGCGTGAAGGAATCATACTATTCTCATCACATCAGCATTGTCGTGACTGGAGGCGAACCCCTTATGAGGCAGGATATTGCGAAGTGTGGCCGCAGGATGTATGATCTGGAGTATCCCTGGGGCATGGTGTCGAACGGTCTGCTTATGACCGACAGGAAAATAGACGAACTCCTGGGAGCAGGTATGCGTGCCGCAACCATCAGCCTGGACGGCCTTGAAGCGGAGCACGAATGGATGCGCGGAGTGCCCGGATCGTTCAAGAATGCTTCCCATGCAATAGAACGCCTCGCAAAAGAACCGTCATTCGGATTCGACGTCGTGACTTGCGTGAACCAGCGCAACTTCTCACAACTCGATGATCTCAAGGAATACCTTATCAGTCTCGGCTTGAAGAAATGGCGCATCTTCACTGTCTTCCCTGTCGGCAGAGCTGCCACAAATCCTGAGCTTCAGATAGACAACCGGCAGTATAGGCAGTTGATGGACTTCATCATTGCGACCCGCAAGGAGGGCCGGATTTCCGTAAGCTATGCCTGCGAAGGCTTCCTTGGCCCATATGAAGGCAAGGTCCGCGACCATCTGTTCACCTGTCAGGCCGGTATCAGTGTCGCCGGTGTCCGCATCGACGGTTCAATCTCCGCCTGCACCAGCATCAGGGCCGATTATGATCAGGGGAACATCTACAAAGACGATTTCGTGGAAGTATGGGAAAAGCGTTTTGCCAACATGCGCGACCGCGAGTGGATGCACACCGGAGAATGTGCCGGCTGCAAGTACTGGAAATACTGCCACGGCAACGGCATGCATCTCAGAGATGACAATGGCAATCTTATTCAGTGTAACCTGAAAAAACTGACGATATGAAAAAAGCAATCCTTAGAATCCTGCTCGTGATCTGCGGGCTCAATGTTTTCACTGCCTGCTACGGCATGCCTCCGGGAGACTGGCCTGAGCCGACCCCTCTTCCAGAAGAACAGGAACAGACCAAGGCTCCAGTCCAGTCCGCCGAAGACCTCGATCCGGAAGAATCGGACATAACAGATGTAAAATAGAAGAACTATCATAAATGAAGAAAGTAATCGTTTCGGCAATTGCATTTGCCGGCTTGTGCGCTGCAGCGTCAGCGCAGTGCGTCATCCCTCAGGGTTACAATGATCCACGCACCAAGGAGATGAGTCCTGACATGTCAGAATTCTATGCTCCCGTCCCGGAAAAAGTCACACCGGCGTTCCAGTACATCTCAGGGGCACCGTCCGATGCCATCATTCTGTTCGACGGCACGAACCTCGACCAGTGGTGCTCCGACCGCGACAGCAGTGCCGCGGCCTGGAAAATCAACGGTGACGGAACGATGACCGTGGACAAGACAGCAGGCGACATCCGCACCAAGGAGTCCTTCGGCGACATCCAGCTGCACATCGAATGGTGCGTCCCTGCCGGCATTCACGGCTCGAACCAGGCCCGTGGCAACAGCGGAGTCTATCTCCAGGACCTTTATGAGGTGCAGATACTCGACAATTATGAGAATGAGACCTATGTGGACGGCATGGCCGGCAGCATCTACAAGCAGTCGACGCCACTTGTGAATCCTTGCCGCCAGCCGGGCGAATGGAATGTGTACGACATCATCTACACCGCACCGACATTCAAAGCCGACGGTTCATACCGTACGCATCCATATTTGACGCTGATATTCAACGGTGTGCTGGTCCAGAACCACACGATGATCCTGGGATCCACGGAGTTCATAGGCTTCCCTAAGTGCTACAAGCACGGAGATGCCCCAATCCTGCTCCAGAGCCACGGAGACCCTAGCGAGCCTATAAGCTTCCGCAACATCTGGCTCCGCCGCCTGTAGCGCATTGCACATCTGCAATCGAACCGCACAGTTATGTTGACAACTTTTTTCCTGATTGCCGCCTTGCTGGCCATCCAGCCCCACGATATCGATACGAGGGTCGGGTCTGCGGCATCCGATGTGCCTGACGCCAGTATTTTCGGCTCTGGAGGGGAAGTGTTCGGGAATTCTATCCCATGTGTCACCGAACCGAACGGGATGACATTCTGGACGCCTCAAACCAGAGTCTCGGAGAAAAAGGGCGTGGCTCCGTATTACTACGATGATGAAAAGTGGTTGGGGTTCCGTTCATCACATTGGATGGTGGGTAGTGCTACTCAGGATTATGGCTCATTCTATCTTCTGCCGGGTGCGGAACCTGTGCTGATGGACCATTCCCGCGAAGTTGCCCAGCCTCATTACTACCGTTTCGGCGGATATGAAATGACCGGTCGCAGCCGCAGCGCCATTTTCAGGCTGAAAGGATGTGACAAGATAGAATTCGGGTCCATAAACGGGTATGAAGAAGGCTACGTCTTCTATGATGAGCGTCTTGGTGTGCTCAGGGGTGAAAACCCTGTCCATAGGATATATCAGGGCTGGGGACTTCATGCTGGTTTTTCCGGCTGGATCACCGTGCATTTCAACTGTCCGGTCAAAAGTGTAACATACAGCCCGGACCATCGCACCGCCACCCTCACTTTCGACACCAGTGGCAAAGAGTTGGAAGCCAGGCTCGGTACATCGTTTCATTCTTATGAGAAGGCGGAGGCAAACCTTGAGGCGGAAATTCCTGACTGGGACTTCGAGCAGACGGAAAAGAGAGTCCAGTCCGTGTGGGAGAAGGTTTTCGATCAGATAGAATTGAGCGGAGGAAGTGATTCAGATGCGCGGCTGTTTTATTCTTCGCTTTGGCGGGCATCCCTGTTGCCACGTGCCACGAATGATGTTGGAGAAGATCCGGACTATGACGATTTCAGCCTTTGGGATACATTCAGGGCGCTTCATCCTCTTATCACGATTCTTCATCCGGGTCTTGCCGGAGAAATGGCCCAGGCTCTGGTCGACAAATATGAGAAGGGAGGATGGCTTCCGATTTTCCCGGCTTGGGGGAGCTATACCAGTGCGATGATCGGCGATCACGCGACCAGTGTACTCGCCGATGCCTTTGTCAAAGGGATTGAAGGCTTCGATGTTGCAAAAGCTTATGAGGCGGCCCGCAAAAACGCATTCGAGACTCCGGATGACTCGCTTTATCAGGACGGGCGTGGACGCCGTGCGCTTCAGACCTATATAGATTATGGCTATCTTCCTGTGGAGGAGCCGGTGGATCACGCTTTTCATCAGAAAGAACAGACCAGCAGGACGTTGGAATATGCATATGATGACTGGTGCGTTTCTCTGCTGGCCAGACGTTTCGGCACAAGGAGGGATTACAGAGAGTTGAAGAAACGCGCTTCGAATTGGAAAAACGTGTTCGACCCTGTCTCGAAATACCCTCAAGGTCGCCATGATGACGGCAGGTTCCTGAGTGAAAACAATTATCTTGAAAAAACATTCTTCATCACAGAAGGCACTCCATGCCATTATAGCTGGTTCGTGCCTCATGATATCGAGGGACTGGTCAGATTTCTTGGCAGGAAGGAGTTCGAGAAGCGTCTGGACTCCATGTTTGTCTGCAAACGCTATTGGCACGGGAATGAGCCTTGCCACCATGTCGCGTATCTATATGACTGGGTCGGCCGTCGGGACAAAACCGCGGCAGCTGTCAGGAGTGTTCTTCAAAATCAGTATAGAGACACTCCTGGCGGATTGAGCGGAAATGATGATGCCGGTCAGATGTCGGCGTGGTACGTCTTCTCAAGTCTGGGCTTCTATCCAGTCTGCCCCGGTTCGGGCGAATATGCCCTGGGGCATCCGGCCTTCGATGAAATCACCATCCACTTGGAGAATGGACGGGATTTCTGCATCAAGAGGGAATCTGATGGCTCCGGCAGATGCCGGTTGGGCGGCAGGATTTTGAGAAAGCCGTTCCTCGATCATAAAGCAATGATGCGGGGCGGTACGATCCGTTTATAGCCTAGTCCTATACCAGATGCCTGATGAGGTCTTCGCGGTCGCCCGGGAGAAGGTCGATCACCGGAATCTCAATCAGAGTGTAGCAACCAGGTTTCTGCCTCGATGCGGCGCGTGCGCATGAAACGAGCACTTGCGCGGTCAGGGCCGGGTTGTTGATTTTCATGTCGAACTCGAACATCTGGTTGTGGGTCTGGCCGGAGACTCCCTTGCGGACGAGGTTCACTCCATGTCCGACGTCGTTCAACGCATCGACGGACGGTACTGCGGCGACATGCGTCTCGTCCGAAGCGAAATACGGATCGGCCTTGATCGCAGCTGCGACCGTCTCAAGCTCAGCTCCTTCTTCGAGCTCCACATACACCATCCTGCGATGCAGTCCGGTGCCGACCGGGATCGTGATGCTGAGCGCATCCTTCACCCCTTCGATGGCCTTAGCCGCCACGGAATGGCCCATGGAGCGCCCAGGACCGAAATTGGTGTAGGTGATGCCCTTCGGTGCAAGCGCCTCGAGAAGCGTGCGCACCACTGAGTCGCTGCCCGGATCCCATCCGGCCGAGATTATGCTCACCGCCCCGTTCTCAGCCGCGACCGGACCGAGCTTGGCGCGCAGGTCGCAGATGCCGCTGTGGATATCGAAACTGTCCACCGTGCTGATACCCATGGCCAGGTACTTGAGCGCGTTTTCCTCGACCTTCCGGGAAGGAGTTGCGAGGATGGCGACATCCACCTCTCCAAGTTCCCTGATGTCAGAGACAACCTTGTAATTCTGCAGCTCTGGGATGCCATCCGCCGAACCGCTGCGCCTGACCACTCCCACGCACTCCATGTCCGGAGCGGCGGCAAGTGCCTCAAGCGAATATCTACCTATGTTTCCGTAGCCGACGACGGCCACTCTCAATTTTTTCATCTTGCTATAAAACTATGGATTTCATCAACTCGACCGTGGTCTTGGAAGCCTCCACGAGAGGAAGCCTCATCTCAGATGTGCAGAAGCCCATCAGCGAAAGTGCGGCCTTGGCCGGAATAGGGTTGGACTCCACGAAACAGGCCTTGTACAGGGGCTGAAGGCTGCTGTCCAGGCTTCCTGCTTCCTCCCATCTGCCCTCGCGGCAAAGCGTGGTCATGCCGACCAGCTTGTCCGGGAAGACGTTCGAAGCGACGGAAATCACGCCCGCCGCGCCGTATTTCATCATGTCGTAGGTCATGTCGTCGTCTCCGCTCAGCACGAGGAATCCTTCCGGTGCTCCGGCGAGTATCTCCTTGACCTGGTCCATCTTGCCGGATGCTTCCTTGATGCCGATTATCCCGGGAATCTCACGCGCGATGCGCAGGCAGGTCTCGGCGCTCATGTTGGCTCCGGTCCTTCCCGGTACGTTGTACATCACTATCGGCTTGTCGGCCGCTTCCGCGATGGCCTTGAAATAGCGGTACATGCCTTCCTGGGTCGGTTTGTTGTAGAAAGGCACGACCACGAGCCATGCATCGGCGCCATAATTGCGCAGCAGCTCCATGTTGGCGAGGGTGCCGGGGACGCTGTTGGATCCGCAGCCGACCAGAAGCGGGGTCTCCGGAGCGAGATCGCGGGTGAGCTGCAGGAGCTTGACCTTCTCCTCCGCACTAAGCGTCGGTGTCTCCCCGGTGGTCGCCAGAGGGACGAGGAAGTCGATGCCGGCCGCCACTTGACGGTCGATAAGTCTTGAGTAGGCGTCGAAATCAACTGCGCCTTCGCGGAACGGCGTCACCAGAGCCGTGCCGCAACCTGCAAAGCGTTTCATTTCAAAATAAGTTCCTTGAATGTATGTACTCCCTTGAGCCCTTCCGTCATGAGTGCGGCTACCACTGCGCCTTCGGCGAATCCCTGGCGGGAGAAAGCCTCGTGTGAAATCTTTATCTTGTCGACATCGGACTTGAACTTGACCACATGCGTCCCCGGCACTTCTCCGAGGCGGATGGATGTGATGTCCGGCGTGATGCCGAGCTTGTCCCCGACAATCGATGCCATGGTCTTGGCCGTGCCGCTCGGAGCATCCTTCTTGTGTACGTGGTGTGTCTCTTCGATATGAGGTACATAGCCGTTGTCCTTGAGTATTTCGCTGACCTTTTCAAGTGCGGCGAACACGGCGTTGACACCGATCGAGTAATTGCTGGAATATATCATCGGAGTGCCTGCGACATAGAAGGCGCTGATGACATCGGAGAAGATGTCGTCCCAGCCCGTTGTCCCGACGACCACGGCCTTGAAATTCTCCGCGAGGAACTTGTAGTTCGCCTTGAATGCCTCAGGTGTCGTGAAATCTATGCACACGCACTCTTTCGCAACTGCAGGGTCGATGGAGCAAACGTCTTCGCTTGCGCATACCAGCTCGATTCCCCTGCGCAGGAGCACTCCCTCTATCATGTGCCCCATTTTTCCGTAACCGCTGATGATAACTTTCATATCTGAATCTGTTATAAAGTCAAAATATTGTTCAATACTCCTGATGCCGCCATTCTGGCGCCTTCTCCCGCTCCCTTGATGACCATAGGTGCGGAATACTGGCTGCGGATGACCGTCACGTTCTCGGTGCCGCTGATCCAATAGAACGGGCTGTCCACTCCCACGAGCTGCATCTTGATCTCGGCCTTGTAGCCGAGCCTTCCCTCAGGATCCTTGCGGACGGAGGCCACGAATCTCTGCCTCATGCCCATGTCGTCAAGTTCTTTCTCCCTCTCGATGAACTTAGGCTCGTATTCGGCCAGCTTGCTGTAGAATTCGTCCAGCGTGCAGTCGAAGAACTCCTGCCCGAGCATAGGGGTGATCTCGACATCGCTCTCTTCCAGCGCGACTCCGGCCTCTCTGGCGAGGATGAGCAGCTTCCTGAGCGCATCACGTCCGCCGAGGTCGAGTCGAGGGTCAGTCTCCGTGAGCCCGATGTCCTGGGCTTTCTTGAGCAGTGTAGCGAAGCTTTCTGTGTTGGCGCCGTCGTATCCTGTGATGATGTTGTTGAGCGTGCAGGAGATAACCGCCTCGATGGAAGTGATCTCATCGCCGCTGTATGAGCTGTGCGAGATGGATTCCAGGATAGGCAGGGATGCACCCACGGTGGTGTCATACTTGAGTCCGAGGCCATAATCATGTGCTGCGGCCTTGATGGCGGCGTAGCGGGCGTATGGCACTGCGAACGCCCTGCGGTTGCAGGAGACGACATTGATGCCACGGCGGAAGAACTCTTCATAGCGCATGCCTATGCTCTCGCTGTTAGTGCAGTCCACGAGTACGGTGTTCTTGAGCGCAAGGCTGCCGAGCGCGTCGAAGAATGCGCCTCCCTCGGCGTTCTGACCGTATGCGAGCAATGTGTCGATGTCCTTCGGCCGTATGCCTTCGGCATTGATGACGAAACGGCGGCTGTTGGATACTCCGACGATGTTGAGGCGTTTGCCGCTGCGCTCCTCGATGGCGGCGCCGTTGGACTCGAGCATTTCGGCGAATGCTTTGCCCACTGCACCGTAACCGGCGATGAATATGTTGATGACCTTGACCGGCTTGGTCTCGAAGAACTTGCGGTGGATGCCGCGCATGGCGTCCCTCGCATCGGTTTCAGGCACGATGGCGAAGGCGTTGTAGTCGGAGCCGAAGATGGCCTTCGGCTTGATCCTGGCCTTGTCCAGGGCAGCTCCCAGCTTCTCGAGGGTGCTGTCGTTGTCGATCTTCTTGTTACCGATAAGGCAGATGACCACGTCGTCGTCGGCCGCATCGGAGGCAGGAACATGCATCCCCTGGGCTGCTTTGACGAAGTTCGCGTAGCTGGTCGATGACACTCCGAGCATGCCGGATTCGCGGTGCGGAGGGTTGCTCATGATGAGCGAGCCCTGCACCTCCGGGTCGTAGGTGTTCAGTATGCAGATAGGAATGCCGGCCGCCTTGGCCGGGAGGATGGTCGGCGGATAGAGCACTTTCGCGCCGAAGTCGGCCATGTCCTTGGCCGCCCTGTATGACAGGTAAGGAATGGTGGCTGCGGCCGGAATGCGCTTCGGGTCGGAGGTCATGATGCCCGGCACGTCAGTCCAGATCTCAAGTATGCGGGCGTTGCTGCCGGCCGCGTATATGGCGGCGGAGTAGTCGGAGCCGCCGCGGCCCAGCGTTACCGTGTGGCCCTCGAGGTCGGAGGCGATGAATCCCGGAGCGACGAACACCTCTATGTCAGGATTCTCGTCCAGAGTCTTGCGTATGGCGGCGTTGGTCAGATCGAACCGTACGATGCCGTTCTCAGTGCGGATGATGGCCCTGGAGTCAATCCAGAGGGTCCTGATGCCGTCGGCTGCAAGTTTTGCCGCAACGATCTTGGTGGACAGGAGCTCTCCGAATGCCTGGACGGCTTCCATCTGCAGCGGAGTGATGACACCGGCTGCAAAGATCTCGGCCGCAAGTGCTTCCAGCTCCGCGAATGTGCGGTCGCAGGCTGCATCGGCGTCCTTTTTTCGCTGGCCTTCGAGCAGGTCGGCGATGATGCCGTGATGCCTGTCCTTGAGGTCGCGGATGAGCTCGGTGTATGCTTCATTGCCGGCCGCGGCGTCATTGCCTATCTTGATCAGCGTGTCCGTGCATTTGCTGATGGCGGAGTTGACCAGTATCACATGTTCGAGTCTGGATGCTGAGCGGACGATCTGTTCCACTCTGAGGATTATCGGGGCGGAGGCTACTGAGGTTCCTCCGAATTTGAGTACTTTCATTTTCTTGAGATTTTGAGCTTATCTGAATTCTTCGTAGTCCGGAAGTCCGATGTGGATGGTAATATCCTTGAGCTTGCGGTCGTTGCGCGGGCATATCATCAGGGCATCGGCGGTGTCTATGACCACGAAATCATCCAGTCCGCTGACTGCCATCAGCTTCTTGGAGTTGTCGGTGTAGATGATGTTCCTGCGGACTTCCTGGAACAGTATGTTGTCGGTGTTGAACGCGTTGCCCATATCGTCGTGCTTCTCCATGTAGGCGTAGAGGGACTCCCAGTTGCCTATGTCGGCCCATTCGAAGTTGGCCGGATAGAGCCAGTCAATGTCGGTTTTCTCCATTACGGCGTAGTCGATGGAGATGCGTTCCATGTTCATGTAGGCCTTCTCGAGGAATCTGCGTTCCTCCTTGCAGCCGAGAGCGATCTCCCATCCCTTGAACAGGTTGGTGATGGCAGGGATGTGCCTTTCCATCTCCTCGCGTATGGTTTCGGCCTTCCAGACGAAAATACCGGAGTTCCAGAGGAATTCCCCGCTCTTGACGAACACGTCCGCGAGTTCCGCGTCAGGTTTCTCCGTGAAGGTCTTGACCTTGACCGGCTTGTTCTGTTCGTATGCGCGCTGGCCTCCGACGACCTGGATGTAACCAAAGTTGGTGTCCGGCCTGTCCGGCACGATGCCCAGGGTGATGAGGGCGCGGTGCGTGGAGGCATAGTCGAGCGCCTCGTTCATCGTCTCCTTGAAAGAGTCGAGGTCCTTGATGACGTGGTCTGCCGGCGATACGGCCATCACCGCTTCAGGATCCCGTTTGAGCAGGGAATAGGTGGCGTATGCCAGGCAAGGCGCGGTGTTGCGTCCGTACGGCTCGAGAAGGAGGTTCCTGTCCTCCAGCTCAGGGATCACCTGCTTTACCGCGTCTTCGTACTTGGACAGGGACACGACGATGATGTTTTCCTGCGGAAGGAAGCTCAGGAAGCGCTCGTAGGCTTGTCTGAGAAAGGTTTTACCGCTTTTTGTCAGGTCGAGGAACTGCTTCGGGCACGCTTCCCGGCTCAGTGGCCAGAATCTGGACCCCACTCCTCCGGCCATTATGATTCCGTAATGATGCTTGTTCATTGATTTCAAGTGTATATAGGTATGAAAGCCTGCTTATAATATTCTATTGTAGTCTTTTCCTTGTCAAATACCACCGATATCACGTCGAAGAACACTTCCAGCCCGCCGCCGGGATGCCTTTCGTTGAGATATCTGTTTGCGGCCGAGGCCAGCCTTTGCTGCTTCAGCCTTGTCACGTTCTCCTCGGGGGCCGCGCTGACCGGTGCCGTGCGGCTTTTCACCTCGACGAAATGCAGTCCCTCGTCATCGAGGGATATGATGTCGATCTCGAGGTGCCCTCCTCTCCAGTTCCTTTCGAGTATGGTATGTCCCAGGCTCTCCAGGTGCTCGCAAGCCAGGTCTTCTCCCAGGTTTCCGAGGCTTTTTCTTGAAGTTTCCATAGCCTTGTCCTCAGTCTATCGTGACGATAGTCACTCCTGTGCCGCCGAACTGTATCTGTTCATCCTTCACGGATGTGACTCCCGGCATCGCCCGGAGGTATTTCTGGATTTCCTCCCTGAGCACGCCGGTGCCCTTGCCGTGTATGATCCTGACGCTCGTCATGTTGAGCATGATGGCGTCGTCCATGTAGTGCGCCACTATGTCCAGCGCATCGCTCAGCCTCTCGCCGCGGACGTCCAGCTCCGGCTTGAAATTGAGCTTGCGCTCCTGTATGCTGCTGTCCAGCACCTGGTATCTGTTCTTGTCCGGCAGCTGCTTGGATGCCGCCTTGAACTCGTTGGAAGAGATCCTCTCCACGCGTGCGGCCGGCATCTTGCTGCTGATGTTGCCTATTATGAGCGTGACGGAATTGCCGGACACCTTGGCGACCTCGCCGACCATGCCGTTGTCCTTCACGCGGACTTTCTCTCCGACCTTGAGCGGCCCGGCGCGGAAGTCTTTGTCCTCCTGCTGCGGAGTCTCGACAGTCTCACCCCTGCGCGCCTTGCGTTCGCGCTCCTTTTCCTGGCGGCGGTTCAGCTGCTCGAGCTTCCTGTCCAGGTACTCGTCCCTGTTCTTCTGCTCCTTGGACTTGCGGTTCTGGAGCGCAGCCATGAAGTCCTGCAGTTCCTTGCGGGCCTCCTTGGTCTGCTCCTTCTCGGCCTGGGCCTCCTTGATCGCGCGTATGGTGCTCTCAACCTGCTTGTTCGCATCCTTGACTATCTCCTGCGCCTCGCGTTTGGCCTCGTCCAGTATGTCCTGCTTCTTCTGCTTGATGTCCTGAAGCTCCTTCTGATACTTGTCGGTGATGTTTTCGAGGGTCTTGTCCGTGTTCTTGATCCTCTGGAGCTTCTCGTCCAGGGCCTTGCGGTTGCGGGCGATCTTGCGCAGGTTGCGCTCTATGCCCACGAACTCCTCTCCGGCGCGCTCTTCCGCGTCCTTGACGATCCTTTCCGGGAGGCCGATCTTGCGGGCGAGCTCGAATGCGAACGAGTTGCCCGGGAGGCCCATCTCGAGCTGGAACAGCGGTGCGATGTTCTTGGCGTCGAACATCATGGCGCCGTTCACGACCCCCGTCTGTCCTCCTGAGGCGTACAACTTGAGGTTGGTGTAGTGCGTGGTGATGATGCCGTAAACTCCGCGGCTGTCCAGTTCGCTGAGTATGGCTTCTGCAATCGCTCCTCCGGCCGCAGGTTCCGTGCCCGAGCCGAATTCGTCGATGAGCACCAGCGTCTTGCCGTCAGCTCCCGAGAGCATCTCCTTCATGTCGCAGAGGAAGGAGCTGTAGGTGCTGAGGTCGTTGTCGATCGACTGGTCGTCGCCTATGCTGAGCATGATGCGGTCGAAAACCGGCAGCTCGGATGTCTCGGATGTCGGGATCAGCATGCCCCATTGGAACATGTACTGCAGCAGTCCGGCGGTCTTCAGGCACACCGACTTGCCTCCTGCATTCGGCCCGGATATCAGCAGTATGTGCTTCTGCGGGCTGAGGCTGACCGTCAGCGGAACGATGCTCTTCTTCTCCTTCCTGAGCGCCTTTTCGAGCAGCGGATGGCGTGCCTTGCGCAGGTTGAGCTCGCCGTTGTCCGAGATGATCGGCATGCCGGCGATGAAGTCGAGCGCGGTCTGCGCCTTGGCCATGAGGAAGTCGATCTCTCCGAGGAAGAGCGCCCCGTCCAGCAGGTCCGGCACGTACGGACGCAGGAATTCGCTGAATTCGTGGAGTATGTGCGCGATTTCCCTGGTCTCGGCGAAATGCAGTTCGTTGATTTCGTTCTCGAGCTCGATGATCTCGGCCGGTTCGATGAACGTGGTCTTGCCCGTTGCCGACTCGTCGTACACGAATCCCTGAATCTTGCGCTTGTTGGCCGTCCCCACAGGGATCAGGTATTTGCCGTCCCGGATGGAGATGCCCGCGTCGCTGTCCACCAGTCCTTCTTCCTGCGCTTTCTTAAGTATGGCTCCTGCGCGTCTGGAGATGCTGTTTTCCTTGTCCTTGAGCTCCCTGCGTATGGTGTAGAGCTCGTCGGAAGCGGTGTCGCGCACGTCTCCGTGACGGTCCAGTATGCCGTCTATCCTTTTCTGCACTTCCGGGAAGTTGGCAACAGGTGATGCAAGTTTCTTCAGGTTGGGGTAAATGCCGTCCTTGATGGTGTTGAAGAACCAGGTGATCTTCCTGACGGTCTCCAGCATGGTCCTGAGCTTGCCCAGGGACAGGAGGTCGATGTTGCTTCCCTCGTTCTGCAGCGGCATAAGGAACGGCAGGCAGTCGATGTATCCGCTGGTCGGGAAGTTCTCTTCGAACATCACGATGAGGCGCATCTCGTCTGTCAGCTGCAGCCTCCGGCTGATGGTTTCAGGTTTTGTGCAGAAGGTCTCCCGCGCCACCCTGCGGGCGGCGTATTCCGTCGAGCATCTGTCTGAGATCATCTCTCTGATCCTGTCGAATCCCAGTTTTGCTTCGAGTCTTCTGTCTATGATTGTTTCCACGCTTCTATTCTCCCTTGTTCTCTTCTGAAAGCAATCCTTTCAATTGGTCGATGTTTGCTATCGTCTGTATCTGTCCTGCGGATACGAATGAAACGTTGCCAGTCTCTTCAGATACGACAATCACCTTGGCGTCGCTCTCTTCCGTGATGCCTATCGCCGCCTTGTGCCTCATTCCGTAATGGGCCGGGATGTCCGACTGTCCTGTGAGGGGCAGGGTGCATCTTGCCGCCACTATCCTGCTTCCTTCGAGCACCACCGCTCCGTCGTGGAGAGGGGAGTTCTTGAAGAACAGGTTGAGCAGCAGCCTCTTGTTTATCTTCGCGTCGATGGTGTCTCCTGTTGCGATGATGTGCTGGAGGGCGTCTTGGCGGGAAATCACGATCAAGGCGCCGGTCTTCTGGTCAGCCATCACCTTGACGGCCTCGAGGAGCTCCGAGATGCTCTCGTCCGCGAGTCCGCCTCCGTTCCTTCCGAGTATCTTGTCCAGCAGCTGCCGCAGGTTACCTCCGATGGCGTACCTGCTTCCCAGCCTGGTGAGGAAATAGCGTATTTCCGGCTGGAATATCACGATCAGTGCTATGACGCCCACATCTATCACGGTGCCCAGTATGCCGGACATCAGGGTCATGTTCAGCGATGACACAATGACCTTGATGATGTACAGCAGGAGGACGGCCATGAAGATGCTCATGGCGGACGATCCGCGTATCCATCTGAACACGAAGAAGATGATGGTCGCGACCATCATTATGTCCAGAATGTCGGTGAAGGACATCTGCAGGAAACCAAGCGCTGCGAGACAGATAGACATAGTTTTTTCCGTTTATTCGACTGTGATGGCGAATCTCTGTTCGGTCTGGTGGAAGCCGCCGACGATCACCGTGTACTTGCCTGCAGGCATGTATTCCAGGCTGGTCTTGATGTTGATGGCCGTCGATTCGCCTGGAAGCAGGGACAGGAAGTTGTTGGTGTAGTATGAAGGTCTCACCGGCTTGCCGGCCTCGTCCACGAGCTGTACCCTTGTGAAGAACGCGAGCGAGCGGCTGCGGTTCTTGAGCTGGATGTCGATGCTGTTCCATCCGTCCTGGACGGCGGAGCTGCACTTGGCCGAAAGCTTCACGGTCGGAAGCTGGTTGATGGCCTGGAATCCGGCAGTGGTCGGTCCCGTGACAGTCTTAGGTCCTTCATATACGTTGGTGGAGCGCCAGTAGAAGTTGCTGCCCACCTGCTGTCCCTTGTCATCGAACAGCCTGAGCTTGATGAAGTGGACAGGGGTGATGCCGGCCGGGAACGGTACTGTGATCACGTCATTGACAGCTCCGTCGGCAGGAAGGTCGACTTTTGCTTCGGACGACCAGAGCTTGCGTGTGCGCAGGTCGTAGAGTTCGGCAGTGACCTTGTATCCCTTGTACTGCTCATATCTGTCGTTGATCACGGAGATCGTGTTCTTGAGGTAGTCGAACTGCGGGTGCAGAGGCTCCGTCGCGTTGTTGTATGAGAAGAGGGCCGCGGTCGGTTCGAGCGACCAGTCCCACATGCAGCCGCGCACCTGACGCAGAGGGCTGTTGTGGTACCAGAACAGGTAGCCGGAGCAGTAGCGGTCGCCGGAGTGCAGCTTGTTGTATCTCCAGACTTCGGCCAGGGTCTTGTAGTTCATCGCGCCGACCATCTGTGCCTTCTCTGCGAATTCGTCGATGGACGATGACTCGCCGTATTCGTTCACCATCTGGGTGAACAGGGTCGTTGTGAGGAAGAAGCCGTTGCCGTCGCGGTAGTCCCAGAGCTCCTTGTTGATCGGCCAGAGGTCCTTCTCGTCCATGATTTCGCGGAGACACTCGACTGTCGGGAGGCAGATTGTGCCGTATTCCGGGTTGAATCCGTCCACGCGGCTGCCGCGGTCGGATGCGGTGTTCTCGTAGTAGCGCATAGGGTTGACCTGCTTGTACGGGCTGCCGTCGTGGATGCCGTCGCATTCAGACTGCATCTGGTATGCCCTGGTGCCGTCGAGTGCCTGGATGAGCTCCTTGGCGCCCGTGGTCGCAGAGGACTCGTTCGAGCAGACGTAGAATGCCAGTGACGGGTGCGAGCGGGTGCGCTTGACGGCCGATGCCACATTCTTGAGGTGGAGTCCGAGATCGACCGGGTGCTTGGTGTCTCCTGTCATCCAGAATTCCTCCCAGACGAGGATGCCGAGCTCGTCGCAGAGCTGGTAGAAGTAGTCGGATTCGGTAATGCCGCCGCCCCAGAGGCGTATCATGTTGAGGCCGGACATCGCGGTGTAGCGCATCTCGGCGTACATCCTGGCGTCGTCGCTCATGCACATGGCCTCAGGAATCCAGTTGGTGCCGGTGATGAAGATCGGCTTGCCGTTGATATAGAATGCGCGGGATTTGTCAGGGGTGTTCCAGTCCGTGGTGATCTCCCTGATGCCGAAGCGGGACTTGACGGTGTCGCAGACCTTGCCGTCCTTCTTGACGGTGAATGTGATGTCGTACAGCTCCTGTGAGCCCTTGTTGACCGGCCACCAGAGGCGCGGATCCTTGATGATGAGCTGCGGGAACTCTTCCGGTGTGAAGCAGACTTCTTCAGTCATTCCGCGCTCCACCTTCACGTCCTTGGAGAACTTGATGCCGGTGCCTTCGATCTCGCCTTCGACCGTCAGGTCGGCGAGGAACATTGTCGGGTTGGTGACTTCGACGGAAGCGGTCTCCCTTGCTGTCGCATAGTCAGGATGCGAGAGCTCGGACTTGACGAAAGGATAGCTCAGGCGCGCTTCACCGGTGGTGAAGACCTTGATGTCTTTCCATATACCTGTGTTGCGGTCGCGGATGCCGTCGTGGAAGGTGAAGTCCCAGCCCACCGACATCAGCATGGTGACGTTGCGGCCGATCTCGCCGTCGCCGCCGTTATGCCACTCGTCAGGAGCGCCCCACTGCCTTCTGTCCATGAGCTTGCCCGGGCTGTCCACAGGATAGACCTTGATTGCGAGGACATTGGTCTCGTCTGTCTTGATGTAGTCGGTGATTTCGACAATCTCCTGATAGAACATTCCGCTGATGACCGACACCAGGGTGCTGTTGAGCCACACTTCTGCTCGGTAGTTGATGCCGTCCAGCTGGAGCCAGGTGTTCCTGCCCTTGTACTCGGAAGAAGGGAACTGGAGCTCCGTGCGGAACCAGTAGGTGTAGAAATCGCGTCCTGCGTATGCCAGATCAGGGATAGCTCCCTTGGTCAGGTGGTTGTTCCATCCATAATACGGGTCAGGATACACGTCGTTGTAGACAAGGCTGCGGAGCACGGTGCCCGGTACTATGGCCGGCATCCATCCTTCGGTGCTGCAGTCTGTGGTGGAAACCTTGTCGGAAGGGATTCCGACCTTGGAAATGTTCTGCATTTTCCAGACCTGGCTGCCTCCGTGTACGTCCGTGGAGCTGAGGATCTGCGTGTAGCTACGGTCGGACAGCGGGGCCTGCTGGGCTGCTGCGTCCAACGTAAGTGCCAGTCCTGCAATGAGTGCGATGTTCTTGAACAGTTTCATATATGGTTTTTCTTTGTTTTCGGCCATGGCGCCTTCTACGCCAAAGTATGCAAATATAATATATATATAAGAAGAAACAAAATTTGTGGATAAGTTGTTGAAAATCAAAAAATAAGTCGTATATTTGCGGTCCGCCAAAGTATGTGGCGAAAACTAAGTTATTTATAATCAATTAATTATCTAACAATGCCTGGATTAATTGGAAAGAAAATCGGAATGACTTCCGTTTTCGGTGCTGATGGAAAGAACATTCCATGCACCGTTATCGAAGCTGGGCCGTGTGTTGTTACGCAGCTGCGTACAGTAGAAAAAGATGGTTATGCCGCTGTACAGCTCGCCTATGACGAAATCTCAGAAAAACACGCCAGCAAGCCTCTCCAGGGGCACTTCAAAAAGGCAGGAACCACTCCTAAACGCAAGCTTGTCGAGTTTGAGGCAGACTTCGCAGGAGAGCTCAAATTGGGCGACGTCCTTTCAGTCGCTGACGTCATCAACGAAGGCGTCGCATTCGTGGACGTAGTCGGTACTTCCAAGGGTAAGGGATTCCAGGGAGTTGTACACCGCTACAACTTCCAAGGTGTAGGTGGTGCTACCCACGGTCAGCACAACAGACTCCGTCACCCTGGTTCACTCGGTGCATGCGCATGGCCTTCACGCGTTTTCCCTGGCACCCGCATGGGCGGCCACATGGGAAGCGAGAGAGTAAAGGTTTTCAACCTCAAGGTCGTCAAGGTGCTTCCTGAGAATAATCTTCTTGTAGTTAAGGGCTCAGTACCAGGAGCCAAAGGTTCTTATGTAATTGTGGAGGCTTAATTATGGAATTGTCAGTTTTGAAAATTGACGGATCAGAGTCCGGAAAGAAGGTTGTTCTTGATGAGAACATTTTCGGCATCCAGCCGAATGACCATGCTATTTATCTTGATGTAGTACAGTATCTCAACCATCAGCGTCAGGGTACTGCCAAGACCAAGGACCGCAGCGAAATCGCTCACAGCACCAAGAAGCTTGGTCGCCAGAAGGGCGGCGGCGGTGCTCGTCACGGTAGCCTCAAGGCCAATATCTTCGTGGGTGGTGGCCGTGTATTCGGTCCGGTTCCACGTCTTTACAGAACCAAGTTGAACAAGAAGGTCAAGGAACTTGCTCGCTGCTCCGCTTTGTCATACAAGGCACAGGAGAACGCTATCAAGTTCGTCGAGCCTTTCACAATGGAAGCTCCTAAGACAAAGGAACTCCTCCAGATCCTCGCAAATCTCAATGCAGGTCAGAGAAAGGTCCTCGTCGTTCTTCCTGAGAATTCAACTAATATTTACCTTTCATCCCGCAACCTTCCTGAGGTAAAGGTGATCACAGTAGATGAGATCAATACCTACACCATCATGAACGCGAACTCTATGGTTCTCGTTGACGGTGTCCAGGACATCCTCGCTTCAAGGTCAAGACGCTAAAAAGATAAAGAGATGGGAATTATAATTAAGCCTATAGTAACAGAAAAAATGACGGCTCAGGGCGAAAAGTTGAACCGTTATGGCTTCATTGTAGATCGCAAGGCCAACAAGCTCGAGATCAAGGCAGCAGTGGAGCAGATGTACAACGTGAACGTTGCTGATGTGAACACCATCAACTATCACGGAAAGAGAAAATCCCGCTATTCAAAGGCCGGCCTTCTCAGAGGTCGTGCAAATCACTACAAGAAGGCTTATGTCACTCTTGCTGGTGAAGACAAGATTGATTTCTACGCTAATATTTAAGGAGGGTTAGACAATGGCAATCAAGAAATTCAAACCGGTAACTCCGGGTCAGAGAAACAAGGCGATTAGCTCATTCGATGAGATAACCACCAAGAAGCCTCACAAGGCATTGTTGGAGCCCCTCAAGAGCACAGGCGGTCGTAACAATACAGGTCAGATGACAGTCCGCTACATCGGCGGCGGTCACAAGAGAATGTATCGTATCATCGACTTCCTCCGCGACAAGGACGATTGCACCGCAACAGTGAAGACCATCGAGTATGATCCGAACCGCAGCGCACGCATCGCTCTCGTAGAATATGAAGATGGTGTCAAGAAGTACATCATCGCACCTAATGGCATTAAGGTCGGACAGGTCATAGCTTCAGGTTCAGGCGTTGCCCCTGAGGTTGGAAACTCTCTTCCTCTTAGTGAAATTCCAGTCGGTACATTGGTACACAACATCGAGCTCCGTCCTGGTCAGGGTGCCGCTATGGCACGTTCAGCCGGTACATTCGCTCAGCTCGCTGCACGTGAGGGTACACACGCCGTTCTCCGTCTGCCTTCAGGCGAAACCAGAATGGTCCTCGTATCATGCCGCGCAACGGTTGGTACCGTTTCCAATCCTGATCACAATTTGGAGTCTTTCGGTAAGGCCGGCCGCAGCAGATGGCTCGGTCGCCGTCCTCACAACAGAGGTGTCGTAATGAACCCTGTAGATCACCCTATGGGTGGTGGTGAAGGTCGTGCATCCGGTGGTCACCCACGCTCACGCAAGGGCTTGCCAGCTAAGGGATACAAGACACGTAATCCTAAGGCATCTTCAAATAAGTTCATCATTGAAAGAAGAAAGAAATAATAGGAATTAAACTTTAGAGATTATGAGTCGTTCATTAAGAAAAGGTCCATATATCCAGGAAGCTCTGGAAAAGAAGATTCTTGCTATGAATGATGGTAGCAAGAAAAAAGAGGTGGTCAAGACCTGGTCCCGCGCCAGCATGATTTCACCTGACTTCATCGGCCACACAATCGCAGTTCATAACGGAAATAAGTTTATTCCTGTTTATGTAACCGAGCAGATGGTCGGTCACAAGCTTGGCGAGTTCGCGCCTACACGTACATTCAGAGGCCATTCGGGCAACAATAAGAAATAGTAAAAAAGATTGAATTATGGGAGCTCGTAAACATGAAATGGCTGAGAAGCTGAAAGAAGCCAAAAAGGTAACAGCTATTGCAAAAGCAAACAATATCCCTACATCTCCTCGCAAGATGCGTCTCGTTGCAGATACAGTGAGAGGTGTGGAAGTAAACCGTGCACTTGATCTTTTGAAGTTCTCCAAGAGAGCAGCTTCAAAACCTATCGAGGTTCTTCTCAAGAGCGCTATCGCAAACTGGGAAGCCAAGAACCCTGAGAAGAGCAAGGAGCTTGACAACGGTAACGTATACGTGAAGACCATCATGGTCGACGAAGGACGCACTCTCAAGAGAATCCGCCCTTGCCCTCAGGGAAGAGCCGGACGTATCCGCAAGCGTTCAAACCACGTTACCATCATTCTTGATGTTAAACCAGCAGCAACAGTAGAGTAAAATATTATGGGACAGAAAACAAATCCTATCAGCAACAGAATCGGTATCACCCGTGGTTGGGACTCTAACTGGTGTGGTGGTAACTATGCAGAGAAAATCGCAGAAGACTACGAAATCCGCAAATATTTGAGCAACCGTCTTGCAAAGGCCAGCCTCAGCAAGATCATCATCGAGAGGACTCTCAAGCTCATCACTGTGACCATTTATGCAGCAAGACCAGGTGTCATCATCGGTAAGGGCGGCGCAGAAGTGGACAAACTCAAGGAAGAGCTCAAGAAGGTCACCAAGAAGGATGTTCAGATCAACATCTTCGAAGTCAAGAGACCAGAGGTTGACGCCCACATCGTG
Source organism: Candidatus Cryptobacteroides sp. (assembly GCA_045627265.1). Classification (GTDB taxonomy): domain Bacteria; phylum Bacteroidota; class Bacteroidia; order Bacteroidales; family UBA932; genus Cryptobacteroides. Next base: position 71,551 of record JAZQNI010000102.1, on the reverse strand, counting down.
GCTGACAACATCGCTCGTCAGATCGAAGGCCGTGTTTCTTACAGACGTGCCATCAAGATGGCTGTAGCCAACACCATGAGGGTTGGTGCAGAAGGTATCAAGGTTCAGATCAGCGGCCGTGTAGGCGGTGCTGAAATGGCTCGTAGCGAAATGTTCAAGGAAGGCCGTACACCTCTCCATACATTCCGTGCCGATATCGACTATGCACTCGCAGTAGCCAACACCAAGGTTGGTTGCCTCGGAATCAAGGTTTGGATCTGCAACGGTGAGCGTTATGGCAAGCAGGATCTTACTCCAAACGCCATCATGGCTGCCAACGCACAGGCTCAGGGCCAGAACAACCGCGCTCCTCGCGGTGACCGTGGTCCTCGTCGTGGTGGCGACCGTCGTCCACGCAGAGAAAACACCCAGAAGTAATTTTTGTAAAAGAAAATTGACTATATTTATTGCCGGTTTCGGGTTTCCGAAACCGGTTATTATTTATTTCACAGTTATGAAAAAGACAACATCAATTATCCTCGCGGCATTCATCGCCGCTGTGTCCTGCTCCAGCTCCTCTTCAGTTGAGGACCGCCTCCAGGCATACCAGGACGCGACAAATGCGATTGTCGAGCCTTACCAGACGGCAGTCAAGGCCTTGATGGAAGATACGACCCTGTCCGATGCCGACAAGAATGCCAGAATCGAGGAGATGTCCGACAAGGCGGAGTCCGACATCCTGGCAGTAGCCAAGAAGGCAATCAGCAAGAACGCGGACAATGCAGTATCCATCGCCGCCCTCAAGGACGTCTACTATATGATGGACGAAGACGAGCTTGAGAAGCTCATCGGTACGTTCAGCGACGAGAACAAGCAGGACGAGTTCGTGCAGAAGCTGCTTGGTGGGCTGAATGCAAAGAGGACCACCAAGGAAGGAGAGAAATTTGTCGACTTCACGGTTGTTCAGGACCCAGAGGATGCTGAAGCGAGCACGGTCAAGTTCTCGGATTTCGTGGGTAATGGCAAATATGTCCTTGTCGATTTCTGGGCAAGCTGGTGCGGCCCTTGCAAGAAGGAGATCCCTAACATCAAGGCCGTGTACGAAAAGTATGCAGGCGAAGACTTCGATGTCCTCAGCATCGCGGTTTGGGACAAGCCGGCCGACACCGTCAAGGCTGCGACGGAGCACGGGGTTGTGTGGAGCCAGATCATCAACGCGCAGCAGATACCTACTGATCTCTATGGCATTGACGGCATACCTCATATCATGTTGATCGGTCCGGACGGCACCATACTCAAGCGTAACCTCAGGGGTGAAGGCATAGAGGCTGAGGTCGCCAAATATGTCAAGGCCAAATAATTGACTGTAAGAGAAAAAATATCATTGTTTCCACATTCCCCCGGAGTCTACAGATATTACGACTCCGAGGGAACTGTGATATATGTCGGCAAGGCAAAGGATCTCCACAAGAGGGTCGCGCAGTATTTCGTTCCGCCGGAGAGGCTCAACACCAAGACCCGCATCCTGGTGTCGAAGATCGCCGACGCCCAGTATTCTGTGGTGGACAGCGAGGCTGATGCCCTGCTTCTCGAGAACAACCTGATCAAGCAGTACAAGCCGAAATACAATATCCTGCTCAAGGATTCCAAGACTTATCCCTGGATCTGCGTTACTTCGGACCCGTTCCCGAAAGTCTTTCTGACCAGGAAGATCGCGCAGGACGGTTCGCGCTATTTCGGTCCGTATTCTTCCGTGCTACATGCCCGTAACCTGCTGGACTTCTTCACCAGGACCTATCCGCTGCGCTCCTGCAAGCACAAGATCGACTCCAACGTCATCATGCGCGGGAAGATCCGTCCCTGCCTCGATTTCCACATCGGCAAATGCAAGGGCTGCTGCGTGGGGGCCATATCCGTGGAGGAGTACAACTCCTACATCGAGGAGATCGTGGCCCTGCTGAAGGGAAACGTGGCCGAGATCAGCAGGATGTGGGAGGACAGGATGAAGTCCGCGGCCGAGAATCTCGATTTCGAGACCGCGCAGCAATGCAAGCTGAAAGTCGAGGCCCTGGGCAAGCATTACTCCAAATCCGTCATCACCAGCGCACGCGACATCAACTGCGATGTCTTCTCGCTGGTGAGCGATTCCCTGGACTCGTACGGCAATTTCCTCCGCATCCGCGGCGGAGCGATCGTGCAGTCGCTCAACCTCGGATTCAAGCTGGGCATCGAGGAGGAGCCGTCCTCCGTCCTCAGCACCTTCATTGCCGAGATCGAGTCTAAGTTCGGCGAGCTGAGCAAGGAAATCATAGTCCCGTTCCTGCCTGACGTGAGCATCGAGGGGGTGGAATTCCGCATTCCGGTGCGCGGAGACAAGCTTTCGCTGCTCGAACTCAGTGCCAAGAACGCCAGGGAGCTGCAGTTCAACAGTATCAAGCAGAAAGAGCATTCGCATCCTGACGAATTCCGCGCGATGGTCCTCGAAGAGCTGAGGCAGGCGCTTGGAATGAACGAACTGCCGGAGCACATGGAGTGTTTCGACAACTCCAACATCCAGGGCACCAACCCGGTAGCGGCGTGCGTCGTGTTCAGGGGAGGCGAGCCGTCCAAGAAGGACTACAGGAAATTCAAGGTCAAGACGGTCGTCGGCGCGAACGATTACGCCACTATGAAGGAGATTGTCAACCGCAGATATTCGCGCATGCTCCAGGAAAATCCGGAGGACCTGCCGCAGCTGGTCGTGATCGACGGCGGCAAGGGGCAGCTGGCATTCGCCTGGCAGGCGCTTTGCGAACTCGGCATCCAGGACAAGCTGACGGTTGTCGGCCTGGCGGAGCGGCTGGAGGAGGTCATCCGCGTCGGCGACCCGTATCCGCTCTTCCTGGACAGGAATTCGCAGGCTTTCCGCCTCATCACGCACATCCGTGACGAGGCGCATCGTTTCGGTATCACTTTCCACCGTTCGCTCCGCTCCAAGCAGCAGGTGAGCTCGGTGCTCAGGGAGATCAAGGGCGTCGGCGCGCAGACGGAGCAGCGTCTGCTGATGCATTTCGGCAGCGTGGCGCGCATAGCGGCCGCACCTGTGGAGGAGCTTGCAAAGCTCGTGGGCCAGTCTCTGGCGGAGCGGCTGCACTCCACTCTGTCCGCGACTGAAGAACCATCGCAGCAAAAACAGCAATAAGGGAAATGGCAACAAAGGAAGAGAAATTCAACAAGTGGTTTTCCGCTTTCATCCTCCTGGGGATGACGGCGGCATTGCTCATCACGACTTCGATCAAATTCGCATCGGCAGATGACGGCCGATGGCTGCTGGTCCTGGCCGCATTCGGCTCGCTGATGGGTATCCTTGCCACAGTGGCGTCTGCCAACGGCAAGATCATCACATTCCTGTTCGGCCTGCTGGACGTGTCGATTTATGGCGCGATGTGCCTGATGAACTGGCACGACGGCGGCTCGGGGCTGGGGAACGCCATCTTGCATTTCGTGTATTTCGTGCCGATGCAGTTCGTCGGCTTCCATGAATGGCGCAAGCGCTCGTCTTCCGAGACCTCGGCCGTACAGGCGCGCCGGCTCAGCTGGAGCAGCAGGGGATGGCTCCTGCTCGGGCTCCTGGCTGTTGCGGTGGTGCTGTATTTCATAATCGCACGTTTCGACAAGTCGGCCGCGGATACGATGATCAAGGTGGCGGTGGTGCTGGATGTCCTGCCTCTGGTATGCAATCTGTTCGGCCAGATGCTGATGTCCATGGCCTACATGGAGCAGTGGATCCTCTGGATGGGGGTCAATGTGTTCTCCATCCTCATGTGGTCCAGGACCCTGTCCATGGATGGGGGGACATACGCTGCCATCTATGTCATCAAGTACAGCTTTTACCTGATCAATTCCATCAACGGCTTGAGAATCTGGCTCAAACTCAGTTCCAAGGACGCATGAATGCTATCAGACGTATCATAACCGCTTTTCTGTTCGTCCTGCTGCCGGTCGTCTCCGGCGCGGCGGGGTACAAGAACATACTTCTGCGCGACTTTCGCACCGTCAAGGACGGTAAGGTCGTGAACTACAATATCGGCACGGCGGCACACGCTCCCGCGACCATCGCAGTCCTTAAGAAATACCTTCCCGATGACGTCAGGATCACGGTGTGGGCAGATGCTCCTCTGTGCCCGGAACTCGCTGCGATGATGGCCTCCCGTTGGCCGGAGATCGGCTTTGTCTATGGAGTCCTGGATTCCAGTGCTTCCAGTGAATTGCTGGCGGCAGTGGAGGCTTCCGAGCTGCTGCTCGTATCCTCTGGATCTGGCATTCCGGGGAGTGTCCGCAGGTCGATCTTGCAGTATCGCGAGCTTACGGGCAAGCCGACGGCAGCTTACGCTATCGGCGGAGGCCCTGCAGACCTGTACTGCGACTTCGACTTCCTGTGGCTGAGGGATGAGAAGGCCTTGGAGAAGGTCAAGGCCGAAGGACGCGCTCCGGCCATCTGCGGTTTTGCCCCGGATGCTGTGTTCGACTTCGACTGTGTGGATGAGAAGGCGGCATCCGCTTTCATGAAGAAGCACCGCCTTAAAGCAGGGAAGTTCATCTGCTGCCTGCCTGGAGCAAGATTCACACCGAGGTGGGAGTTTTTCGGTGGACCGGTGGATGAGGAACGCAGCCGCATCAATGCGGAGAATATGATCCCGGACAATTCCATAATCTGTGAAGCCATCTGCCGTGCGGTGCGTGAGAGGGGCGTGAAGGTGCTTATCTGTCCGGAGCAGGTCGCCGAACTCCGCCTCTGCAAGGAAGCTGTTTATGATCGTTTGCCGGCCGATGTCAGGCGCAGATGTGTGTGCATGACTTCGATGTGGTCGCCTCAGATGGCATTGGCAATCTACAAGAAATCCCGTGCTGTCTTCGGGATAGAGATGCATTCGCAGGTGATGTCTCTGGGGAACGGAGTGCCTGCGGTGGTGCTGCGACATTCCGGATTCGGCACCAAGAGCGACATGTGGAACACGCTTGGGCTGGGGGAATGGCTGATAGATATCGATGATGCTGATGCCAGCGAAAGGGCATGTGCCGCTCTTGATTCGATACTGGCATCTCCGGCCGCTGCGGCGCAGAAGGTCGGCCGGGCGCGGAAGATCATCGATGAGGCCAGTGAATCCGCCGTCAGGACTTCTTTCGGAATATGGTGCAAAAATTGCAACTCTTGCAATTGAGTTTTTTTTTACTTACTTTTGTGAGTCAAAAATTGACTAAGTGTATTTATAACATAAACTAAAATCTACTATTATGGAGTACGATGAAATCGTAAAAAAGGTTAAGGCTATCATTATCGACAAGCTTGGAGTTGAAGAGTCAGAGGTTACCGAGACTGCAAACTTCACCAATGACCTCGGCGCTGATTCGCTTGATACCGTTGAGCTTTTGATGGAATTCGAGAAGGTTTTCGATATCAAGATTCCTGATGAGGAGACCAGCACGATCGCCACAGTCAAGGACGCTATCGACAAGGTAAACGAGAAAATCCAGGCTAAATAATCAGGCCCTGTTCTTAGAATAAGAGAGGCTGACCATCCGGTCAGCCTCTATTTTTTATTCCTGCTGGCGGCAGGATCACGTCGTTATTCTTTCGGAATTGCGTATGTTATCCTGATGGTCGGGTGAGCGACAGGATCTTCAGGTCCTCTCAGCACTGCATGGTAATAGCGGTCCTTGTCCAGCATGGCGCTGGTGGCTGCCTGGCTGCTGCTGTTGGCGCTGTTGTAGTACTGCTGCATCAGCATGTAGCTGTAGTAGTTGCTGTAATAGTCATTGTATCCGTAACCGCCGTAGCCACCGTATCCATATCCGCCATATCCGCCGTACCCGTAACCTCCATAAGGATATCCGTAGCCGCCGTACCCGTATCCGCCATACATGCTGTTGTAGTAGTTGGCGTACATGAGGTTGTTGTAGTATTCCTGCTGGGCGTCTGACTGTGTCTTGTCCTCCCTTTCCTTCTCGACTTCATTGGCCATGATGAGGAGCCATACGTCGTAGTTGCTGAATTCGGCTGTTTCGTCCAGTCCGAGGATGGTTTGTGCGTGATAGGTAATGTCCGGCGCGTAAACCAGAAGCGATCTGTTCACGTCTCCCTGGTCCTCATCGGATGCGCTGGAATCGGTGAGTCCTCCGAATGAAAGTCTTCCGTTGGCACGGACGCGGCAGGTCGGGTTGAGGATCTGCGGGTATGTGGCCATGTCTTCATAGTTCTCAGGGAACTCGAACGGGAGAATGAGGGACGCCTTGTTGATAAGTGCGGTGGCAGGGTCGCCGTGCTTGGATATCTCGGCAATGAATTTTTCCTTGAGCTCCGTTGCTGAAATCACAGGCTTCAGGCCGCCTCCACCCTCGACGTAGATCTTGTCCGTGGCCTTTCCTCCAAGATGTGCGCTCTCCTGGCTGGAGATGTTGAGGCAGTACTGAGGCAGGTTGCCGGTGGAGTTGTAAAGGAGTGAATCGACGTCGTACAGCCTGTCCGGACAGAGATAGAAGAGGAATGATGTGTCTCTTCTCTCTCCGTCATACTTGGCGCTGAACTTGAGTTCGGCGTAGTTTCCTATCAGATAGTAGGAGGAGTTGGTGTGCAGCTGGAGGGTGAACATGTTGATACGTCCTCCGTTGTTTGCAGGGACATCGGTCGTGACGTAGATGCCTGGGAACTTCTTGGTGAAGGTCTTGATGTCCTTGGTGTCCTCGAGGGTGATGCCCATGTATTTCTCTCCGAACTCCTTCGTGAAGATGAAGGACAGCGTGTCTTCATAGCCGTTGTAGACCGGGATGTTCTTGGTCACCCTCTTGTCCCCGTGCTTGATCTTGCTGTTGATGTCGTAGGTGGTGTCGATGGCTTCGGTGAGCTCATAGACGTTGATGTTCTGGAGCATGTACCGGTCTGCCTCACTTGCAAGGGACATCGTGTCCCTGTCGAGGATCAGCCTGAACGACTCGAATTCCGCTTCTGTTCCGAAATCGAGCGAGTCTCTCATCGGGACGATGGTTATGGCGCTGGAACGGGTGGTGATGCCGAAGTCGGAATCCTTGACCGCACCGAAAGTGATCCTTGTCTGCGAATAGCCGGAAAGGCTGTCCGCCATCCTCATCTCGATGTTCTCGAGAGGAATCTCCGCCGTGTAGAAATCAAACTGGTCCTCGGTCGCCAGCAGGTTGGATCCCAGTTCGTAGTCCTGGTATATACACGAACAGCAGCTGCAGATCAGAACTGCCGCTGCCATGGTTTTCATTGCTTTTTTGTAAAGATTCATCTTACAACTGATCGTAAAAACTGTTGTATTCGTCGATGTATGACCCGTTGATGAGGGATTCCTCATTGTACGGCAGGACCGGCTTGCCGAGGGATTTGCAGTACTCTCCCAATCCGGCGTCTATGCCAGCGCCGCACATTATCACGGCATCGGAATACATAGCGGCAGTCTTCGCAAGATTTATGCCATCGGGCTCGGCGAGGAAAGGAACATCCTCCCTGGTGATGCCGCCCGTGGCGATCTTGTCCGCGAAATCAGCCTGGAACTTGCCGCGGCAGTCTTCGTCATAGATCGAAAGCACGACCTTGCTGTTGGAAAATATAGGGTCGTCCTTGAACGCTTTTTTCAGGTACAGAGGCACAAGATGCGAAATCCAGCCGTGGCAGTGGATCACATCCGGGGCCCATCTCAACTTCTTGACAGTCTCGAGGATGCCGCGTGCAAAGAAAATAGCCCTCTCGTCATTGTCCTGGAAGAAATTGCCATCCGTGTCCTGCTCCAGCTGCTTCCTCTTGAAGTAGTCTTCATTGTCAAGGAAATAGACCTGCAGCCTGGCGGCAGAAATGGATGCCACCTTGATCACGAGCGGACGGTCGACGTCGCTTATGATGATGTTCATTCCAGACAGGCGGATTACTTCGTGCAACTGGTTCTTGCGCTCGTTGATGCAGCCGTACCGCGGCATGAACGAACGGATTTCCTTCTTCCGCTCCTGGATGCCTTGCGGCAGGTTGCGGCAGATAGCGGAAATCTTGGTCTCCGGGACGAACGGATACATCTCGGAATTCACGAACAGGACTCTTTTTGCAGTTTCTCCCATTTTTCGTTGTCTTAAAGAAAGATACGAACAAAGATAAGAATTTTTTTTCATATTTTGATAATTCACTATCTTTGGATTTGATTTGCTTTTTCAGGGAAATGACCGGTGTAGAGAACAAGATAATGCGGCGCAGGTTGGCCAATGCTTTCCTTTCGTCTGTGATAAGCATCAGCCTGGTGCTTTTGCTCGTGGGAGTTGCCGCCTTGTTGCTGCTGAATGCGGGGAGTGTTTCCGACTATCTCAAGGAGAACATGCAGGTTTCTGTCCTGATGAAGCAGGAAGTGACTGATGACCAGGCGCTCGGCTATCAGGAGGAACTGGACGGGCTTGAGTTCATACATAGCACCAGGTTCGTTTCCAAGGAGCAGGGAGCGGAGGAGATGAAGTCCATGCTCGGAGAGGATTTCCTGAGCGTCTTCGAGACGTCGCCTATCCCGGCATCGGTTGACATCACGCTGAATGCCAGGTATGTGTCCGCCGACAGTCTGGCGGTGATCGAGAAGTACCTGCTCGAAAGTCCGCTGGTCGACGAGGTCAATTATCAGCAGTCCCTGATCGATGCGCTGAATGAGAACCTTGGCAAGATCGCGCTCTTTCTCGGCGTGTTCATCGCGCTTCTGCTCTTCATCTCTTTTGTGTTGATCAACAACACCGTGCGGTTGAGCTTTTTCTCCCGCAGGTTCACGATCCATACCATGAAGCTGGTCGGAGCCACAAAATCCTTCATACGCTCTCCGTTCCTGGTGCAGTCGGTGTTCCAGGGGCTTTTCTCCGCTCTACTCGCGGTGGCGTTCCTGGTTGTCGCTCTCTTCTTCCTGCGTCGCGGGTTCGTTCAGCTGTTCGAGATTTTCCAGATGAAGGTGCTGCTCATGGTCATGGGCATAGTGGTTGTGTGCGGAGTGGCGATATGCCTTGTCAGCACGTATTTTGTAGTGAACAAGCTTGTCTCTTTGAGCAAGGACGAATTGTATTATTGAGTTTATGGGAAATGAAAAGATGGCCACTACGGCCAAGGCATTGAAAATAATGATTGCCGGTATCCTCGTGATGATCGCAGGATTCATTCTCCTGTCCGGCGGCGGAGTGAAAGATCCGCAGGTGTTCAACTATTCGATGTTCGATTTCAGGAGGCTGGTCGCCGCTCCTGTTGTGATATGCTGCGGCATCATCGTTGAGGTCATAGGCATCATGGGCTGCGCCCGCAAGAAGGGGGAGGATAAGAAATGAGCTGGTTGCAGGCATTGATCCTGGGACTGGTCCAGGGGCTGACGGAATTCCTTCCGGTCAGCAGCAGCGGGCACCTTGCCATCGCCAAGGAGCTCCTTGGAGTTGAGATTGCAGAGGACCTGGTTTTCGAGGTAACCGTGCATTGCGCCACGGTGCTCAGCACCATAATCGTGTTCCGCAAACAGATTTGGAAACTGTTGTGCGGCCTGTTCAAGTTCAAGTACAACGACGAGACCGACTATATCCTCAAGATATGTGTGTCGATGATCCCTGTTTTCATAGTCGGAGTGTTCTTCAAGGACAAGGTCGAAGCTCTTTTCCAGAGCATCCTCGTCGTCGGCGTCGCATTGCTCGTCACCTCCCTTCTTCTTTTCCTCTCGGAAAGCCTCAGGCCATCCGCTGACGGTAAGCAGGAAGCGCGCGGCGGCATCTCCTTCAAGCAGGCGCTCATCGTCGGCCTCGGACAGGCGGCCGCGGTTGTGCCAGGCCTTTCGCGTTCCGGCACCACAATAGCCACGGGATTGCTTTGCGGCGTGAAGAAAGATGTTGTCGCACAGTTCTCGTTCCTGATGGTGCTCGTGCCGATCCTCGGGGAAATGTTCCTTGACGTGGTTGGTGGCGATTTTGCATCCTCGGCCGTCGGTGTCCTTCCGCTTCTTTGCGGATTCGCGGCCGCGTTCCTTTCCGGCCTTTTCGCCTGCAAGGTCATGATCGCCATTGTGCGTAAGTCCAAGCTCAAGTGGTTCGCTCTCTACTGCGCACTGGTCGGTGCGGCGGTAGTTGTGTTCACCGTTCTTTGATGATGGCGCGTCAGGGGGTATATTTTGTTTCTGACGTCCACCTCGGACTGAATCTGCGCGATCCCGCCGACCGCGAGGAGCGTTTCGTGCGTTTTCTCCGTTCGATTCCGGCGGACAGGACCAAGGCGCATTATCTTCTCGGCGATATCTGGGATTTCTGGTACGAGTACCGCCACGTCGTGCCGAAGGGCAGCGTGCGTGTGCTTGCCGCTTTGGTCGACCTGGTCAACGCCGGCGTGGAAGTCTTCTTCTTCCCCGGCAACCACGACATGTGGTGCTTCCATTATTTCGAGGAGCTTGGCATCAAGGTGCTTCGTGAGCAGCCGCAGTGCGTGGAAATCGATGGCAAATGCTTCTGCCTCGGGCATGGGGACGCCCTGGGCCCGGTGGATCGCGGTTACAAGTTCCTCAAAGGGGTGTTCGGCAGCCGTGTGGTGCAGGCGCTGTTCAGTTCGCTTCATCCGACGATCGCGTTCGGCCTTGGCCATTCATGGTCCAAGGACAGCCGGGTGTCGCACAAGGAGTATGTTTTCCGTGGGAAGGATGAGCCTTTGTGCAAGTTCGCGGAGGAGTACTCACGTTCGCATGCGGTCGATTATTTCATTTTCGGACATTACCACGCGCACGTGGACATGCAGCTGGAATGCGGTGCCCGCCTGATGATGACGAAGTCCTGGATCGATGATTCGCCTTATCTGTACTTCGACGGCAGTTCCGTCTTTTTCGGCATCTCCCAGAATATCGAGAAGTAGAGATCGTCGAATTCTCCGCGTTCCCATTTCCTGACCAGTTCTTCTGTCTGCTTGTCCACACCGTCCGGGTCATAATGGTTTTTCAGGTTCTGCCCGAACAACTTGGCGATTCCTTGCCAGAATCCGGCCGCGGCGCCACTCTTGTACACCTTCACGATGTCGTACGACGTGCGGCCGAGCTCCCTGTCCACGAGGCGGACAAGCAACTGTCCCTGTGAAATCGTCATGTGGCGGATATCGCTCTCGAAATCACGCAGGAGCTGCCACTGCATCTTGTTTATGTATCTGTCTTTCTTGCCCCTCTTCAAATTCTGCTCGTCGATGGTCGTGTCGACTTCCAGCAGCAGCCTCTTGCCCAGGAGCGCGTACGGATATACTTTGTTGAAGTTGTAGACAAGTTTGCAATACTTTCTCCATTCCGTCCTGTCGATCTTGCTGCCCTTCGGGAAAATCCAGGCCGGAGTGATCACGTCCACGTATACCGTGTCCCCGTCTTCTATCATGTAGTGCATGTACGGTCTGCCTTCGACCCTCTCCTGCGCATGGGTGAAGGTCGGCGACGCGGCGAGCAGCAGCGTTACGAAGACGGATATTATTGCCTTTTTTCTCATCAGTACATCCACAAAGGTAGTCAAATGTCTGGAATATGATAGATATCCAAGCCCGGAATACACCAAAATGCATGCCGTTGCAGATGCTGTCCGGAGGGGCCTTCGAGGGTGTGTCGAAAATGCGTGTGAAATTATTTTTGCCAGGTAGTAGAAGTAGCTGAAAATGTGATATTTGGCATTTGTTTTTTTGTGTCTAAAATGATGAAATATTTTGTTTCAAAGTGTTTGAGTTTCGGATTTTTTCACTATATTTGCAGTCCCAAAAAGTGGCCTCGAAAACGTAAGTAATTGAGTGTCAGGTAGTTGGGGAAAAGTGATAATTTATTTTTAAATCAATAAACGATGTTACAACCTAAGAAAACAAAGTTTAGAAGGGAACAGAAAGGCCGCATGAAGGGCATGGCCCAGAGAGGCAACCAGCTTGCTTTCGGCTCTTTCGGTTTGAAGACCCTTGAGAATTGTTGGCTTACCGCACAGCAGATTGAGGCTGCACGTCAGGCTATCTCACGTAGAATGAACCGTGAGGGCCAGATTTGGATCAGGGTCTTCCCTGTCAAGCCAGTCACGAAGAAACCTCTTTCAACCCGTATGGGTAAAGGTAAGGGTGATCCTTATGGATTCGTTGCTCCTATCACGCCGGGCCGTATCCTTTTCGAGGCCGAGGGAGTTTCTCTCGATGTCGCAAAAGAGGCTATGCGTCTTGCAGCTAACAAACTTCCGGTAGATACCAAGTTTGTCGTACGTAGAGACTATGTTGAATAATTTAATGGAGTAAGAAAATGAAAATTGCAGAAGTTCGCGAAATGTCTATCGCAGATCTCCGTGATCGTATCGCAATCGAGAAGGCTAACCTCGATACAATGAAGATTAATCACGCTATTTCTCCATTAGAGGATACGTCAAAGTTTAAGAAGACCAGACAGGATATCGCTCGCATGATCACTATCCTCGCTGAAAAAGAGAAACAGAACTAAATTGATGTCTTATGGAAAGAAATCTTCGTAAGGAAAGAGTAGGAGTTGTGGTCAGCAACAAAATGGACAAGACCATCATAGTTGCCGTCGAAATAAAAGAGAAACATCCTATGTACGGTAAATTCGTAAAAAAGACCACAAAGTTCGTCGCTCAGGATGAGAAGAACGAGTGCGGTATCGGTGACACCGTCCGCATCATGGAAACCCGCCATCTGAGCAAGACCAAGAACTGGAGATTAGTTGAAATCGTAGAAAAAGCAAAATAGTATATGATACAGCAGGAATCACGTTTACAGGTAGCCGACAACAGCGGTGCAAAGGAAGTTCTTTGCATCCGTGTGCTTGGCGGTACCAACCACCGTTATGCAACTGTTGGTGACACTATCGTCGTTGCAGTGAAGAGCGCTATGGCAGGCGGTGACACCAAGAAAGGAACAGTATCAAAGGCTGTTGTTGTCCGCACAAAGAAAGAGATCCGCAGGCCGGATGGTTCATACATCCGTTTCGATGAGAATGCTTGCGTTCTCCTCAACAACGCCGGTGAACTTAGAGGAACACGTATCTTCGGCCCTGTGGCCAGAGAGCTCCGTGAAAATTTCATGAAAATCGTTTCATTGGCACCGGAGGTCCTTTAAAAATTAAAGAGTATGAAAAAGTTACATATCAAGAAAGGCGACACCGTGTATGTAAATGCCGGTAACGATAAGGGCAAGACTGGTAAGGTGCTTTCAGTTATTCCTGACAAGGATCGTGCTATCGTTGAGGGAATCAACATGGTAAGCAAGCATACCAAACCAAATCCAAAGCAGCCTCAGGGTGGAATCGTAAAGCAGGAGGCTGGCATTCATATTTCTAACCTTCAGCTTATCGATCCTCAGAGTGGCAAGGCTACTCGCGTCGGATACAAATTCGTGGACGGCAAGAAGGTCCGCTATGCTAAAAAATCAGGAGAGGAGATCAAATAATTATGGCAAAGAAAGCTACAAATACAGAAGTACAGGCTCTTCCTGCAGGATACGTACCTGCACTCAAGAAGCTTTACAAGGAGGAGATCGTTGATCGCCTCATGAAGCAGTTCTCTTACACAACTGTAATGCAGGTTCCTAATCTTGTCAAGATCACTCTCAACGAGGGTGTAGGTGACGGTACCCAGGACAAGAAGGTCGTTGAGGAGCCAGCAAACGAGCTCTCTCTCATCGCCGGTCAGAAGGCTGTCCTCACCACTTCCAAGAAGGATATCTCCAACTTCAAGCTCCGTAAGGGAATGTCCATCGGCGCAAAGGTTACTCTCCGCGACGTCAAGATGTACGAATTCCTCGAGAGACTCATCAGAATCTCCCTCCCTCGAATCAGGGACTTCAACGGTATCGCCGAGAAGATGGACGGACAGGGCAACTACACACTCGGCCTCAAGGAGCAGATCATCTTCCCTGAGATCGACATCGACAAGAACCCTAGGATCCACGGTATCGAGATCACATTCGTGACCACAGCCAAGACCGACGAGGAAGCTTACGCTCTTCTCAAGGAATTCGGCCTTCCTTTCAAGAAACATAATAAATAAAAGATACTTATGGCAAAAGAATCAATGAAAGCTCGCGAGGTTAAACGCGCGAAATTAGTTGCTAAGTACGCCGAGAAGAGAAAGGCTCTCAAAGAGGCTGGTGACTGGGTTGCTCTTGACAAGCTTCCTAAGAACTCCTCTTCAGTCCGCCTTCACAACCGTTGCTCGCTCACCGGTCGTCCTAAGGGATACATCAGGGAGTTCGGCATCAGCCGTATCCAGTTCCGTGAGATGGCTTCATACGGTCTCCTTCCAGGTGTGAAGAAGGCTAGCTGGTAATAAATACACCTTATTATATTAACAATCGGATATCGGGCGCCCAGGCGCCGGTTCAATTAAAAACTCTAAAAAAATGACTGATCCAATTGCAGATTTCCTCACAAGAATTCGCAACGCTTACCTCGCAGGTAACAAGGTGGTCGAGGCTCCTGCTTCAAAGATGAAGCTCGCCATCACCAAGATTCTTTGTGAGAAGGGTTACATCCTCAGCTACAAGCTTGTTGAGGGTACACCATCAAGCACAATCAAAATCGCACTTAAGTATCATCCTCAGACCAAGGTCGCTGCAATCAAGAAGATTGACAGAGTCTCTACTCCAGGTTTGAGAAAGTATACCGATGTCAAGGACATGCCACGCGTTCTCAACGGACTCGGAATCGCTATCCTCTCAACATCAAAAGGCGTCATCACTGACAAGGAAGCTAAAGAGCTCAACGTCGGCGGTGAGGTGATTTGTTATGTTTATTAATATTAAAAGAACGAAATAATGTCAAGAATTGGTAAATTGCCTGTAAGCCTTCCGGCCAAAGTAAGCGCAGAGCTTCTCGATGGCAACGTTGTCAAGGTTAAAGGACCTCTTGGTGAAATGTCGCAGAAAGTCGATCCGGATATCACCGTCACCATCGAGGGAAATGAGATCAAGTTCACCCGTCCTACAGATCTCCCACGTCATCGTTCAATGCACGGTCTCTACCGCGCGTTGGTACACAACATGGTAGTCGGTGTTTCTGAAGGATTCGAAATCAAGCAGGAGTTCGTGGGTGTTGGTTACCGTGTAGAAGTTGCTGGTCAGCTCCTTACCTTCAACCTCGGTTATTCCCACACTATCCAGCTTATGCTTCCTGAAGAAGTGAAGGCTGAAGTTCCTCAGGTCAAGAAGGGTGAGAATCCGTTACTCGTCCTCAAGAGCTGTGACAAGCAGCTTGTCGGACAGGTAGCCGCCAAAGTACGTTCATTCCGTAAGCCGGAGCCTTACAAGGGCAAGGGTATCAAGTTTGTTGGTGAGCAGCTTCGTCGCAAGGCTGGTAAGACTGCTGCCGCTAAATAATTAGGAGGATAGAATTATGGCATTGAATAGAATTGAAAGAAGAAGAAGAATTCACTACCGTATTCGTAAGCACGTCAACGGCACTGCAGAGAAACCAAGAATGGTTGTCTTCAGATCCAACAAACAGATTTACGTACAGGTTATTGATGATGAGCAGGGCAAGACTCTCGTCGCTGCTTCATCCAACGACAAGGCTCTCGCCGCAGAATGCAAGGGCAAGAGCGGAAGCGTAGCTGCTGCAATAGTCGGCAAGGCTGTCGCAGAGCGCGCACTCCAGGCAGGTATCACCACCATCGCTTTCGACCGTGGCGGATATCTTTTCCATGGAAGAGTTAAGAGTTTGGCAGATGCTGCCCGTGAAGGTGGCCTCATTTTCTAATTGAAAGACTATGGCAAATACAAATGTTAAAAGAGTAAAGACCTCTGAGCTTGAGCTTAAAGACAGACTGGTCGCCATCCAGAGAGTAACCAAGGTTACCAAGGGTGGTCGTCACTTCCGCTTCGCAGCTATTGTTGTCGTAGGTGACGAGAATGGTGTAGTTGGCTATGGTCTTGGAAAAGCCAATGAAGTTACAGCCGCTATCGCAAAGGGCGTTGAAGATGCTAAGAAGAATCTTGTCAAGATTCCTATCATCAACACAACCATCCCTCACGAGCAGGAATCCAAGTTCGGCGGTTCCAAGGTATTCATGAAGCCTGCAGCTCCTGGTACCGGTGTTAAGGCCGGTGGTGCCATGCGTGCAGTGTTCGAGTCTGCCGGAATCCAGAATGTCCTTGCAAAGTCCAAGGGTTCATCAAACCCTCACAACCTTGTAAAGGCTACCATCACAGCCCTCACCGAGATGAGAGATGCTTATACGGTTGCAGGACTCCGTGGCGTTCCTATGAGCAAAGTATTTAACGGATAGGAGGACAAGGATTATGGCAAAACTTAGAATTACTCAGATTATCAGCAAGAATGGTGAGACTAAGCGTCAGATCGCAAATCTCCGCACTCTTGGAATTCGCAAAATGCATCAGACTGTTGAGGTTGAGAAGAATCCTGTTACAATGGGACAGGTTGCAAAGATCGCTCACCTTGTAAAAGTTGAAGAAATAGACTAAGGAGGACGAGATTATGAAACTTGAAAATTTGAAACCAGCAACTGGTGCAACCAAAACCAGCAAAAGAGTAGGTCGCGGTCAGGGTTCCGGTAAGGGTGGCACTTCTACCCGTGGTACCAAGGGTGCTCAGGCACGTGCAGGATACGAACATAAGATCGGTTTCGAAGGTGGACAGATGCCTATCCAGAGACGTGCTCCTAAGTTCGGATTCAAGAACCCTACAAGAGTAGAGTATCAGGCAGTGAATCTTTCCGCTCTTCAGGCTGTCGCTGAAGCTCTTGGAAAGCAGGAAATCACAGTTGATGACATCAAGGCAGCAGGCCTCGCTTCAAAGAACGATCTTATCAAGATCCTCGGCAAGGGCGAGATCACAGCAGCAGTCAATGTTATCGCTGACGCATGCTCCGCTTCCGCAAAGGCAAAGATCGAGGCTGCCGGTGGTAAGGTAACTGTAATCGAATAAGTATAATGAAGAAGTTTATTGAGACAATCAAGAATATCTTCAAGATTGAAGAGCTGCGCAAGAGGTTAGCTTACACTTTCATCTTGATCCTCGTCTATAGACTCGGGTGCTTCATCGTACTCCCTGGTATAGACGCGACGCTGCTTGCTTCTCTCCAGAGCAATTCTCAGCAGGGCCTCGTCGGCCTCCTGAACATGTTCTCCGGAGGAGCATTCGGTAACGCTTCAATCTTCGCGCTGGGTGTGATGCCATACATTTCTGCATCCATCGTCATCCAGCTGCTGGGTATGTTCGTCCCTTACTTCCGCAAACTCCAGATGGAGGGTGAAAGCGGCCGTAAGAAGATGAACCAGATGACCAGGTGGCTGACACTTGGTATCATCTGCATCCAGGGTCCTGCCTATATGGCTGCTCTTCACAACCAGATTCCGGGACAGGCTTTCACAGCAGTGAACCAGCTTGGTTGGAGCAACTTCGCATTCAACCTCACGTCCACACTCATCCTCATGGCAGGTTCCATGTTCGTGATGTGGCTTGGTGAGCGCATCACAGACCGTGGTATCGGCAACGGTATCTCCCTCATCATCATGATCGGTATCGTCGCCCGTCTCCCTTACGCCCTCGTGGCTGAAATCGGAGAAAAGCTTACCACTACCAACGGAGGTCTCCTTATCCTCATCGTCGAGATGGTTCTGTGGTTCTTCGTACTTCTCGCTGCCATCGCTCTCGTTCAGGCTGTCCGCAGGATCCCTGTACAGTACGCCAAGAGAGTCATCGGCAACAGACAGTACGGTGGTGTCCGCCAGTACATTCCGCTCAAGATCAATGCCGCAGGTGTTATGCCTATCATCTTCGCCCAGGCTTTGATGCTTCTCCCTCTCATCTTCTCGAAGTTCGATGCGACGAGAGGTCTTGCAGCAACATTGAGCAATTACACCGGCTTCTGGTACAATCTCCTGTTCGGATTCCTCGTAGTTATCTTCACATATTTCTACACAGCCGTTACAGTCAACCCGACCATGATGGCTGAAGATATGAAGAAGAACGGCGGCTTCATCCCTGGTGTCAAGCCTGGCAAGAAGACCGAAGCTTACATTGATGACATCATGTCACGTGTGACCCTTCCTGGTTCCATCTTCCTCGCTTTGATCGCCATCCTGCCTGCCGGCGCGAGAATCCTCGGCGTTACCGATGCTTTCGCAAGCTTCTATGGAGGTACTTCCCTCCTGATCCTTGTGGGTGTAGTATTGGATACTCTCCAGCAGATTGAAAGTCACTTGCTGATGCGTCACTACGACGGTCTCATGAAGACCGGCCGTCTGACCGGACGTTCAGGCATGTAATTTTGAAATAGAATTTGAAGAGATGGTTAAGCCGAAGACTGAGGAAGAGATAGAGCTGATGCGCGAGAATGCCATTCTTGTATCAAAGACATTGGCGGAAGTCGGTAAGTTGGTCGCTCCTGGTGTGACAACTGCAGAGTTGAATAGAGTGGCCGAGACTTTTATCCGCGACAATGGCGCTATCCCTAGTTTCCTTGGTTATGACGGCTTCCCTGCAGCTCTCTGCATGTCGGTGAACGATGTCGTGGTCCACGGATTTCCGTCAGACTATGTCCTCAAGGAGGGTGACATCGTTTCAGTAGACTGCGGGACGTTATATAAAGGATACAACGGTGACTCAGCTTACACTTTCCCTGTAGGGGAAGTGGATGCTGAGACCCGTAAGCTCCTTGATGTGACGAAGGCTTCTCTCTACAAGGGGATCGAAGCCGCTGTAGATGGCAACAGAACCGGCGATATCGGATACGCGGTGCAAACGTATGCTGAGTCATTCGGGTTCTCCGTGGTCAGAGAATTGGAAGGCCATGGAATCGGCAGGGAAATGCACGAACAGCCAGGTGTGCCGAATTACGGACGCAGAGGCAAGGGTGCAAGACTCACCGACGGGATGACGATCTGCATAGAGCCGATGATCAATGCCGGTACGAAGGGTGTCTATCTGGCCAGGAACGGCTGGGCAGTACACACTGCGGACCGCAAGAAATCGGCACACTATGAGCTTACGGTTGTTGTCCGAAAAGGCAAGGCTGAGCAGCTGTCCACCTTCGATTTTATCGAGAAAGATGGTAAGATTAAATTTTAAAGTGTCATTTTAATGTCAAAACAAGTAGCTATAGAACAAGATGGAAAAGTCATTGAGACTCTTCCGAATGCGATGTTCAAAGTCGAGCTTGAGAACGGTCACGTTCTGCTCTGCAACATTTCCGGTAAGATGAGAATGAACTTTATCCATATCCTTCTTGGAGACAAGGTAAGAGTTGAAATTTCACCTTATGATTTAACCAAAGGCAGAATATCTTTCAGATACAAATAAAAATTCCACAATATGAAAGTCAAAACATCCATCAAAAAGCGTAGTGAGGATTGCAAGATCGTCAGACGCAAAGGTCGTCTCTATGTGATCTGCAAAAAGAATCCAAAGTTCAAGATGCGCCAGGGATAATATTCAATTGTATAACAAATTAAGTGCAGTATAAATTATGGCAAGAATAGCCGGTGTTGATTTACCAAACAACAAAATTGGAGAAATAGGTCTTACCTATATCTTCGGAATCGGCCGCAGCTCAGCTAAGAAGATTCTTGACGCATGCGGTATCGATCCTAGCATCAAAGTTGGCGATTGGAACGATGATCAGATCGCGGCGATCCGCTCCGAGGTAGGTAACAATTACCTCATCGAAGGTGAGCTCCGTTCAACCGTCCAGATGAACATCAAGCGTCTCATGGATATCGGTTGCTACAGAGGCATCCGTCACCGTATCGGTCTCCCTGTACGCGGTCAGAGCACAAAGAACAACGCTCGTACCAGAAAGGGTAGAAAGAAGACCGTTGCAAACAAGAAGAAGGCAACGAAATAAAAGTTAGATGAATTATGGCAAAGAAAACTACAACATCAAAGAGAGTTGTCAAGGTTGAAGCTTATGGCGAGGCTCATATTTCATCAACCTTCAACAACGTCATTGTTTCCCTTACCAATGCCCAGGGACAGGTCATCAGCTGGTCATCAGCTGGTAAGTGCGGCTTCAGAGGTTCAAAGAAGAACACTCCGTATGCAGCTCAGATGGCAGCTGAGGATGCTTCCAAGACTGCTTTCGATGCAGGTCTCCGCAAAGTGAAATGCTATGTAAAGGGTCCAGGTGCAGGTCGTGAGTCTGCAATCAGAACCATCAACAATGCAGGAATCGTCGTAACCGAGATCATCGACGTTACTCCGATGCCTCATAACGGATGTAGACCAAAAGGCCGTCGTAAAGTTTAACCCATTAAAGAAGTATTACTATGGCAAGATATACTGGTCCTAGCACTAAGATCGCACGTAAGTTCGGTGAGCCTATCTTCGGCGCCGACAAGGATTACGAAAAGAGAAATTACCCTCCGGGACAGCACGGCCTCGCTGCAAAGCGCAAGAAGCAGAAAGACTACGGTATCCAGCTTAAGGAGAAGCAGAAAGTCAAGTATATGTATGGTATCCTCGAGCGTCAGTTCCACAATACCTACGACAAGGCTTCAAGAATGTCAGGACAGAAAGGTGAAAACCTCCTCTTCCTCCTCGAGTCAAGACTTGACAACATCGTTTACCGTAGCGGTATCGCTCCTACCAGAGCAGCTGCACGTCAGCTTGTAAACCACGGCCACATCACTCTCAACGGCACAGTCTGCAGCATTCCTTCAACACAGGTGAAGGCTGGTGACTCTTTCGCTGTCAGAGAGAGATCAAAGAGCCTCGAGGTTATTACAAACAGCGTAGCATCCGCAACCAAGTACTCTTGGATCGAGTTCGACGCCAAGACACTCACAGGAAAATATCTTAACGTTCCTACCAGAACCGAGATCCCTGAGAACATCAACGAGCAGCTCATCGTCGACCTGTACTCTAAGTAATAACTAACACCAAAACAAGAAATTTATGGCAATCTTAGCATTTCAGAAACCGGACAAGGTGATAATGCTCGAAGGAACGAACACCTATGGCCGTTTCGAATTCAGGCCTCTCGAGCCTGGATACGGACAGACCATCGGCAATGCGCTCCGTCGAATCTTATTGGCCTCTCTGGAAGGTTTTGCTATCAGTCAGATCAAGATCTCCGGTGTTGACCAGGAGTTCGCGACCATCCCTGGAGTAATCGAGGGAATGCAGGCAATCATCCTCAACCTCAAGCAGGTTAGATTGAAGAGGATGGTCGAGTCTGTAGACACTGAGACAGCAAACATCATAATTAGCGGCAAACAGGAGTTTACCGCAGAGGATATTTCCAAGGGATTGTCTTCTTTCAAGGTGTTGAATCCTGAGCAGCACATCTGTTCACTCGAACCTTCAGTCAAGCTTGAGATCACTCTCACAATCACCAAGGGACGTGGATTCGTCCCTGCAGAGGAGCTCAGAGACGAGAACACAGCTATCGGCACAATTCCGGTAGATGCAATCTACACTCCGATCCGCAAGGTGAACTGGACAGTCGAGAACTGGCGTGTTGAACAGAAGACCGACTATGAGAAACTGAATCTTGAGATTGAAACCGACGGTTCCATTTCTCCTAATTCAGCTCTCCAAGATGCAGCTAACATCCTCATCTACCACTTCAAGCTTTTCACAGACGACAAGAAGATGACTCTTGAAAACACTGTCGAGGCTGAAAACAAGGAACTTGACGAGGAATCTCTCCGCATGAGACACCTCCTTCTCACCAAGCTCTCAGACATGGGACTTTCAGTAAGGGCCTTCAACTGCCTCAAGGCAGCTGACATCGACACCTTCGCTGACCTGGTTTCATACTCAAGGAGTGAACTGATGAAGTTCAGGAATTTCGGCAAGAAGTCTCTCTCCGAGATCGACCTTCTCATCGAAAAGATGAAACTCTCATTCGGAATGGATGTTACAAAGTATAATATTGAACCTAAGAAAAAGATCGTATAACAATGAGGCACAATAAATCAGTCAATCATCTTGGCAGAAAGAGCGGTCATCGCAAAGCTCTCCTTTCCAACATGGCTTGTTCTCTTATCCTCAACAAGAGAATCATCACCACCGAGGCAAAGGCAAAGGCTTTGAAGTCTTATGTTGAACCACTCATCACCAAGTCAAAGGAGGATACAACGCACTCTCGCCGTATCGTCTTCAGCTATCTCAAGGACAAGAATGCGACAGCAGAGCTTTTCCGCACCATAGCACCTAAGATCGCCAACCGTCCGGGAGGATATACTAGAGTCCTTCATGTCGGTTTCCGTCAGGGTGACGCAGCGGAGATGGCACTCATCGAACTCGTTGATTTCAATGAGGCTGCTCTCGCAAGCGCACCTGAGAAGAAGGCAGCAAAGAAGACCACCCGTCGTGGCGGCGCAAAGAAGGCCGAGGCTCCTGCAGCTGAAGCTCCTGTTGCTGAGGCACAGGCTGCTGAATAATCAGGACAAGCACAAGAAAGGGTGGCGTATGTCACCCTTTCTTTGTTTTTATTACCATAACCAAAACCTAAAAAAAACTAAATGAATATGAGTCCACTATTCTATGTGGTTCCTGCCGCTTCCATAATTGCACTCGTATTTGCATACATCTTCTTCAAACAGATGATGAAGGAAGATGAGGGTACGCCTACGATGAAACAGATTGCGCAGTATGTAAGGGAAGGCGCGATGGCATACCTCAAGCAGCAGTACAAAGTCGTTATCATAGTCTTCGCCATCCTGGCAGTGTTCTTCGCCATTCTGGCTTACGGATTCGGCGTTCAGAATCCTTGGGTTCCGTTCGCATTCCTTACCGGAGGTTTCTTCTCCGGACTTGCCGGTTTCATCGGGATGAAGACCGCAACATATGCATCAGGCCGCACAGCCAATGCCGCTCGCCGCAGCCTCAACTCCGGGTTGAAAATCGCTTTCCGTTCGGGAGCTGTGATGGGTCTTACCGTCGTCGGCCTCGGACTTCTTGATATCGCTCTGTGGTTCATCATCCTCAACCTTTGCATCAAGGATGCCACGATGGCCCAGAAACTCGTCGTGATCACCACCACAATGCTTACATTCGGCATGGGAGCTTCCACACAGGCACTCTTCGCCCGTGTAGGCGGTGGTATCTATACCAAGGCCGCAGACGTTGGCGCAGATATCGTTGGAAAGGTCGAGTCCGATCTTCCTGAAGACGATCCGCGCAACCCTGCAACCATCGCAGACAACGTCGGTGACAATGTCGGTGACGTAGCAGGCATGGGCGCAGACCTTTATGAGTCATACTGCGGCTCCATCCTCTCCACCATGGCACTCGGCGCTTCAGCATTCTACATTGCCGGTCCGGATATGCAGATGAAGGCAATTCTCGCACCTATGCTCATCGCGGCGGTCGGTGTCGTGCTGTCAGTCATCAGCATCTTCACGGTACGCACCAAGGAAGGCGCAGGCATGAGCCAGCTCCTCAAGTCCATGAGCTTCGGTACCAACCTCGCAGCGATCCTCAGCGGTGTCGCCACCTTCGGCATCCTCGCCCTCGTTTTCGGGACCCAGGACAACCACTGGTGGCAGTTCTCCTGCTCGGTCATTTCCGGCCTTATCGCCGGTGTCGTGATCGGCAAGGCGACCGAATACTACACTTCGCATTCATACAAGCCGACTCAGAAGCTCGCTGAGGCATCCCAGACTGGTCCTGCAACCGTGATTATCAACGGCGTCGGACTCGGAATGCTCTCTACAGCCATTCCCGTAGTCGCCATCGTCTGCGCAATCATACTTTCATACCTCTTCGCCATCGGTTTCGACGTGCAGAACATGATGAGCGCCGCCAACCTCTCACAGGGCCTCTACGGCGTCGCCATCGCTGCTGTGGGTATGCTCAGCACACTCGGCATCACCCTCGCAACCGATGCATACGGCCCGATTGCCGACAATGCCGGCGGTAACGCACAGATGTCCGAGCTCGATCCTGAGGTCCGCGAGCGCACCGATGTCCTCGACGCTCTCGGCAACACCACAGCCGCTACCGGCAAGGGATTCGCCATCGGTTCGGCCGCTCTCACAGCTCTCGCCCTCCTCGCATCCTACATCGAGGAGATCAAGATCGCCATCGGCCGTACGGCAGGCGCATTGATCAACGGCGTTGATGCTGCTTCCGCCTCCATCATCGATGTCCTCGAGGAGTTCAACGTCAGCCTCATGAATCCGACCGTGCTCGCAGGAGTATTCGTCGGCTCGATGATGGCGTTCCTCTTCTGCGGTCTCACGATGAATGCAGTCGGCCGTGCAGCTTCCAAGATGGTTGTCGAAGTCCGTCGTCAGTTCAAGGAGATCAAGGGCATCCTCACAGGCGAGGGTACTCCTGACTACAAGCGTTGCGTCGAGATCTCGACCAGGGCGGCCCAGCACGAAATGCTCGTACCATCCATCATCGCGATCGTTGTTCCGGTCCTGACCGGCATCATCCTCGGTGTCGCAGGTGTGCTCGGCCTCCTCATCGGCGGTCTTGGAGCAGGCTTTGTCCTCGCGGTGTTCATGGCTAATTCCGGCGGCGCCTGGGACAATGCCAAGAAGTATGTGGAGGAAGGCCATTTCGGAGGCAAGAACTCCGAATGCCATCATGCCACCGTGGTCGGCGATACCGTCGGCGACCCGTTCAAGGACACATCCGGCCCTTCACTCAACATCCTCATCAAGTTGATGAGCATGGTTTCCATCGTGATGGCCGGCTTGACAGTCGGAATGCACATTTTGTAAGGCATAGCGTGTCTTTTTTATAAAACCGGCCAGATAACTGACCGGTTTTTTTTGTAATTTTGACAAGTATAAAAACATTACCGACATGAAACATTTCACATTGCCGAGAGAAGGCGGCTTGATCACGGACAAACTGCCGAAAGGCATACTTCACAGCAAAGAAAGGATTCTTACCGAAATATATCCGGATGCGACGACAGCAAGTGAGGATGTCGCAGAAATCATCGTCAAGGCCATCAAGGATTTCGACGGCGGCGCAAGCGCAAAGTTCAAGCTCGGCCTGACCACCGGACGCACACCATCTTCAGTCTATGCCAGCCTGAAGAGAAGGTATGATGCAGGAGAGGTTTCATTTGCTGACGTGCAAGTCTTCTCCATCGACGAATACTACCCTTCCAGCAAGAACGAGATACAGAGCAGGAACCACCGCCTCCATACGGAATTCATCGACCTGGTGGATGTCAAGCCGGAGAATGTGTTCATTCCTGACGGATCGGTCCCAGAAGACAAGGTCTCTGACTACTGCGCCGAATTCGACAAGAAGGCCAGGAATCTCGACCTTCTCGTCATGGGCCTTGGCGAGCAGGGACAGGTCGGCTTCAACGAGGCCGGCTCTTCCGAGCAGAGCCATACCCGCACGGTGCTTCTTTCCCATAAATCCCGCAAACGCCAGGCGAAGAACTTCAACGGTTCGCTGGCCGACACCCCGAAGGCGGCCATCACGATGGGCATCGGTACCATGATGAGTGCCAAGAGGGTCATCCTTATGGCATGGGGAGAGGTAAAGACCGAGGCGGTCAAGCAGATCGTCGAGTGCCACGCCGATCCGATGATCCCGGCTTCATTCTTCCAGAAGCACGAGAATGTGACGTTGTTCGTGGATGAGACAGCGGCATCGCTCCTTTCAAGGGTCGAGGCGCCATGGCTCGTGGGTCCGTGCGAGTGGACCACCAAATTCAAGCGCAAGGCGGTCGTATGGCTCTGCCAGACCGTCCACAAGCCTATCCTCAAACTTACGCTCAACGACTATCTCGAGAATTCCCTCGGCGAGCTCGTGGATCAGTTCGGACCTTATGACAAGATCAATATCGACGTATTCAACGACCTCCAGCATACGATTACAGGATGGCCGGGCGGCAAGCCTGATGCGGACGACAGCACTCGTCCGGTCGCTTCCAACCCGTTCCCGAAGACTGTCCTGATATTCTCCCCGCACCCGGATGACGACGTCATCTCCATGGGCGGAACTTTCATCCGTCTCGTGCATCAGGGACACAACGTGCATGTCGCATATGAGACTTCCGGCAACATCGCCGTCCATGATGATGTCGTGATGCAGCACATGGATGCCGCGTTCCAGCTCGGTTTCGGCGACAGGATCGAAGAGACCCGCAAGCTCGTCGAATCCAAGATTCCTGGAGCACCGGAGCCGGCCGAACTGCTTGCGATCAAGGCGGCCATCCGTCGCAGCGAAGCCAGGGGTGCCTGCCATTCATTCGGCCTTAAGGACCCTAACATCCACTTCCTCAACCTTCCGTTCTATGAGTCCGGAGGTGTCGTCAAGCTCCCTCGTTCCCAGGCGGATGTCGATATCATCAAGAAGCTTATAATGGACGTACGGCCTGACCAGATCTACATGGCGGGCGACCTCGCCGACCCTCACGGAACACACAGGGTATGTACCGAGGCGGCCCTCGAAGCGATCGAGCAACTTATCGCCGAAGGCCAGGACTGGCTCCAGAATTCGAACATCTGGCTCTACAGAGGAGCATGGATGGAGTGGGAGCTCGGCCGTGTCGACATGGCAGTGCCGCTCAGCCCGAGCGAACTCATAGAGAAACGTCATGCAATCTTCCGCCATCTTTCCCAGAAAGATATCGTTCCGTTCCCGGGTGAAGATCCACGCGAGTTCTGGCAGAGAGCAGAGGAGCGTACGCAGAACACAGCCAAGCTGTACGACGAACTTGGCATGGCTGAGTATCAGGCTATCGAAGTCTTCCTCAAGCTCAATTAGCGTTCAGAAACGCTTGAATTGTCCCCTCAGACTGGAGATATGAAACAGAAAGCCGTCCTTGCCATATTAGTGTCGACCTTGTTCTTGTCCTTCGGATGCAGACCATCCGGAACGGTGACAGGGATAATCCTCGACACTGACCTTGGCAATGATATAGATGATGTCGAATGTCTTGACATCATCAGCAAGTATGTGGACGATGGAAAAGCCGATCTGCTGGCCTTGATGCTCAGCAAGCCGGGACTCCAGGCTGCTGAGGCGGCCGACATCTACACGACCTGGTACGGACTTGAAGAAGTGCCGGTCGGCGTCGTGCGTGATACCATAAATGCAATGCCGGACAAGTACCTTGGCGCAGTGACTGCATGCTGTGACTCGACCGGTGCGCTGGTGTTTCCCCGTTCCCGCAGCGGATACGAATCCTTCCCGGACGCGTGGAGATTGTACCGGAAGATCCTGGCATCCCGTCCGGATCACTCCGTGTCGATCGCATGTGTGGGATTCATGACCAATCTCGCGTACTTGCTCCAGTCCGGTCCGGATGAGTATTCCAAGCTTTCCGGCCGCGATCTGGTGGCCCGCAAGGTCGACAAGCTTGTTGTCATGGCCGGTTCATTCACCGAAGAAGGGAAGCGTGAGTTCAATGTCAGACGCAACACTCCTGCGGCGCAGGCTGTGTTCAGCCAGTGGCCGACCGATATCGCGATTTCGCCTTTCGAGTTAGGCTATGATACCAGATATCCTGCTCGAAGCATACAGGAGGAGTTCGGCTGGACCATGTACCATCCGTTCAAGCTTTCCTACGAAAGATACCGTCAGATGCCGTACGACAACAGTATGTACGATCCTACTGCGGCTCTTTATGCGTTGGAAGGCAACATTTCCGGATTGTTCACGGAGTCGGAACGAGGCAGGGTGGAGGTCGCGGATGATGGACTGACCACGTTCTCGCCCTGCAACGACGGGAACTGTATCATAATGTCGGTCGACTCCCTTCAGCGTGCAGGGCTTGTCTCGAAGTTCCGTGGACTGCTGACCCGCGTCCCGGCTTCTCAGCAGGCATCCCTCGTCATCAATTAAATTTGTAAATTAAAGAAAAATAGATACCTTTGTAACCCCATGTGTTGGGAGCGTCTATGCCCGAATGGCGGAATTGGTAGACGCGCTGGACTCAAAATCCAGTGTCCCTTAAAGACGTACCGGTTCGACCCCGGTTTTGGGCACAAACCCGGAGCTCATCAAAGCTCCGGGTTTCTTTTTTTGGTATTATGGCGTTTTTCCTTATATTAGTCTGGTGAAACGCAGACGGATCAAACACTAAATTCATATAGTCATGGCAGAGAACGAAAACACCAGCTTCGCAGAGAAGATCAAGGAGACAGTTGCGGAGATCAAGGAAAGCGCACCTGAAATCAAGGAACAGCTGAATGAAAAATTCCAGGAGGCGAAAGAAGAAGTCAAGGAAGCATATGGCAAGGCTTCCGAAGAGGTAAAATCCAAGGTTGAGGAGATCAAGGCGGAGGTCGATGACTTCACTGCAGAGCAGGACGCCGAGGATGTCAACAAGAACAAGCTGATGGCTGCAATTGCATACATCGGCATTCTGGTCCTCATTCCTGTATTCCTTGCGAAAGACTCCAAGTTTGCGAAATTCCATGCGAACCAGGGACTCGTACTCTTCATCATCGGACTCATAACAACTGTCCTCGGTAAGATCAAATTCCTCAAATGGATTGCAGCCATCGTGTCTTGCGCTTTGTTTATATGCTGCATCGTAGGCATCATCTATGCCATCCAGGGCAAGGCTAAGGAGCTTCCTGTAATCGGAAACATCAAAATCCTGAAATAAACAGGTACAGTATCATGAACAAGATTGCGGTATTCGCAAGCGGCAACGGAAGCAACTTCGAGGCCATCGCCTCAGCATGCGCCGACGGAAGGCTCGACGCGGAAGTTGTGCTGATGGTCTGCGACAAACCAGCTGCGTTCGTCAATGAAAGAGCGGCGCGGCTCGGAGTGCCGGCGTTTGCCTTCAATCCGAAGGACTACTCCTCCAAGGCAGAATACGAGAAGGTGATTGCCGACAAGATGGATGCGCTGGGAGTGGAGCTTGTGTGCCTTGCCGGGTATATGCGCATCATTGGAGACGAGCTTCTCAGCCGGTACCAGGGACGCATCATCAACATCCATCCATCGCTGCTCCCTGCTTTTCAGGGCGCCCAGGCGGTGGAAAGAGCCGTCGAATACGGGGTCAAAGTCTATGGAATCACCATCCATTGGGTGGACCAGACCCTAGACGGCGGCAAGATCATCGCCCAGGAAGCGTTCCGCTATGACGGCCATGATCCGGAAGAGGTCCATGCCCTCGGCCAGGTCATCGAGCACCGTCTGTACGTGGAGACCATCCGGGAGCTTCTGAAGAGGTAACAGGAGAAAGCCATTCGCAAACTTTTGCCAGGCGCCGATCTGCAGACATGTCCTGCGGATTGGTGCCTGCGATGCCTTGCGGCACATCCATTCCCATGCTTCCGAACAGGTCTGTCCAGTATTCCGGGCAACTTCCGTCTTCGGCCAGGAAATTCATCGGCGCCGCCTCGAACAGATGCGCTCCATCCTTCCCGACGAATGACTCATAGACCAGTTCGCTGCAGTAGAATGCATCATTGTCCGACAGGAAACTGAAATCGTATGATCTCCCTTCGAAACTGACGGCCCTTGCGACGCAGTCGTCCGCGCTGACACCGGCATCTTCAAACACTTCCGCATCAAGCCTCATCACGACCATCGCCGGCATGCTCCCATCCTCCTCTGTGTTGTCGCCGATGAAAGATTCGAGCGGATGCCGCACCACGCCCTTCTTTGGGGTAGCCTCGACTATCCAGATTGCCCCGTCGTCGGCGACATCGACAATCGCGACATGCACAAATGACAATGCGGCGCCGTCTGCGGTCACAGACGCGATGGCACCGTCCATCCCATCGGATGAAGCCGACGCCACGAACACAAGATCCCCGGACTGCAACCGGCCGGCATCACTCCTGCCGCAGCTGCAGACGGCCGCCAGAATTGCGAGTGCGGTCAACAAGAAGTTCTTCATGATTTCTATTTGGCCGGATAGACCATGTTCTCGGGCCTGATCACCTCGAGAACCTCAGTCAGATAACGCTGTGCATCCTTTTTTGCCTGCGGCAGATCGTGGAGTGTCCAGTTGCCGCAGTCGGCCGGTGCCGCACCTGGAATTTCGCCTTCGAAACCGGCGATGAAGCGGAATGTCTCTGTAATCACGTCCAGGATGTCCTGAGGCTGCAGGTCGCCGCTCATCACAAGATAATTGCCCGTGAGGCAGCCCATAGGCCCCCAGTATACTATCTTGTCGCTCCACTGCGGATCATTGCGCAGGTAAGTGGCCGCCAGATGCTCTATCGTATGGATGGAGCCCTGCGACAGGGCTTCCATGCGGTTCGGCTCCGTCATGCGGATATCGAAGGTGGTCAGGGTGACGTCACCGATGTGGTCCTTCCTGGATACGTATATGCCACGCAGCAACTTGATGTGGTCGATGGTGAAACTTGGTATTTTCTTCATATCTGTCAATCCTTTTCAAAAATTCTTCTGGCATCCTCGCAATACTGCTTGGCGATTGCGGCATCTTCCTTCCAGTCCCATTTCCCGCAAGGATAAGGCTTGCTGTAGTTGAAACTTGCATCGGAAAGGCTCTCGACATCACGGATAGCGTTTTTCAGCTTCTTTCGCAGCGACTTGGTCCTGAACTCCTCTCCACGGGCCCAGATGCGTCCTCCCCAGTAGCAGACGGCCGCCGAACTCCTCAGCTCGAGACACATCAACGAACGCTCGTAGCAGTCGGAAAGCTGCCTGAAGTCCGCTTCAGAAAGCAATTTCTCAGCCTTGCAAAGTTTCTTGCAGCCTCTCGCCGCCTTTCTGTGACAATCATCAGTCCATTGTATGATCATGTCGAGGTATTCCTCCGTCATCGCCTCTTCCGGACTGATCCATCCCTTGTCCAGGATACCGGCGATGTCCTTTCTACGAGAAGCGTCCAGATGCTGTTTGCTGGAGACTGGGGCGAGAGTGTTGACCAGATCTTTCCACCAGTGCAATTCCTTGTCGATCCCATGGCCGAGGCGGATGGTCTGCTCCTTGGTCCACCTCCCTGCCACGTGTCTCGAATAGGTGGACGGGGCGTCTAGCCTGAACCTCGAATGGTGTGTGGTGCTGAGGTCCATGATGTACATGGTGCCATCTATGATGTCCTTCGATGCCTTGAATGCAGGCTTGAGATACCGGACCGCCTTCGGACAATACCTTTCAGCAATGAATCTGTCATATATCCTGTCTGCCGTGATCTTCGGGTCTTCGTCAGTTTCAAGCAGTGCCCGGAGATTGATTTCCGTCTGGGTGCCGATGATCTCGGTGTCGCCCATCCTCGATGTCCTGGCCACGAACCCGACCACTTCCGGAGAACGTAGGAAATGCTTCCATCTTTTGCAGAAATATTCCGGCATGGTGTTCAAGATCACACCTTGGCCGTTGTATTCTCCGCAGGCATCGAATTCCACCAGGGTCGGGTGGCCGAGAGTGCCGATGATGCTGTTTGCTGGATGGGTCAGGAAGAAGTCGTGCGGCGCCTCCTTGACCATCAGGGCCATCCCTTCACGCCATTCGACGAGGTTGAAGCATTCGATGATGTTTGCGTATTCTTCATCGTTGTATGCAAAAGTCCTGAGCCACAGAGTCTTGCCGGACTCCTTGCAGACGACTTCCGATACGGTGTTGATGACTTTGGCCAGACGTTCCGGTACGGACATGCGTGAATATTGGTCTTCTACCCTCGCGCCGGATTCGATGAAGGTGAGTACGAGTCCGTCCACTTCCGGACATAGGCCGAGCAACTCGCGGTAATCCTGCTTGATCCACTCCCAAAGCCCCTCCTGATCCAGATCGAGCAGACCTGTCCCCGGGTAGCGGAATCCGGCCGGATAGTAGTCAGTGTCATTCAATGCATGATCCCAGATGCAGACATCCGCGATGCCGGCCTCATGGGCCATGCGCACGAATTCGTTGGCTCTGTTCCGTCTGGAAGGATTTCTTACTTCGCAGAAACTGTGCACGATGTCATGGGACAGCTGCAGATGGTTGATGCCGGCCTCCGCAGCGGCTTTGATCGCCCTTTGTCCGCATTCCAGATCCGATGACAGGAGGTTGATGCCGCGCACTTCCGAAGGTGTGGCGGAGAGTCGTAGAGCCGAAACTGCGGCAAGCAGCAGGAACAGAAATCTTTTCATTCCGTAAGTAGTAGCAGAATTAACGGATAAATATAGCAAAATAAAGTAGAAAATGGGTAACTTCGTGGTATGGCAGACAATTACCTCGAAAAGAAAATGGAAGAATACCGCAGCCGCGGTTCTTCACCGAAAACTCCGGCCCGTCCGTCACTTGACACCTTGCTGTTGCGGAACCGCAGCTGCAGGGGATACCGGAGCGATTATATAGTCAAGCGCCGTCAGCTAGAATGTCTCGTCGATGCTGCATCCAAGACCGCATCGGCCAGAAACGCCCAGGTCCTCAGATACCGTCTGATCTCTTCTGACGAGCCGGAGCAGGCCGCGGAGGTCCTCAAGACCGTGAAGATGGGTGGCTCTCTGCCGGAGCTCCATCTGCCGTTTCCCGGCACCGAGCCTGATGCGTTCATAGTGGTCTGCTCCAGCGTGCCTGAGACAAGGTATGTCGATATCGATCTCGGAATCTCGCTTCAGACCATGTTGCTCAAGGCGACTGAACTTGGGCTTAACGGCTTGATAATCTGTGCTTTCGACAAGGGCTATGTGCGGCAGGCGCTGGATCTGCCGTACGATCCGCTCTGCGTCGTGGCGATAGGCAAGTCGGCCGAGACTTATGAGATCAGCCGTGTCGGAGCGGGGGAGAGTCTGGCTTATTATCGTAAGGATGGTGTCCACATAGTGCCGAAACTGCGGCTCGAAGACCTCCTCATTTGACAATTATATCTCGGATTCTTGCTATCTTTCGACAGAACAATGGACATGTCTCATAATTTTATGCTTCACAGCAGTGTGTCTCAGTTGGACCAGGCCCTCCCACTCCGTGGGCCCCTCCCTCTAGAGCCGAGGGCGGCTAGTCCTTCTGAGGCACACTGCTGATTCCGCATTTCAAAATTATGAGACAAAAAGAATAAAGGCTTATGTACAAAAAGACAATAACCATGCTGCTTGCCGGCATGCTGGCGGTGGGTTCCGCCCTGGCAACTGGAACAACCGGTCTCTCATGGGGCTCGACCGACCTGCGTTATGCCGCCGACGAGCAGTTTGCGGCAGCACCAGCACCGGCCCTGACCGCATGGAAAGGCGAACGCATCAATGCACAGGCAGTTTTCCGCTGCACCGAGCCGGGCGAACTGACTCTCAGCTTCGGTGATCTCAAGTCGGGCAAGAAGTTCATCCCGGCATGCAGCATTTCCGGCGGCATAGTGGAGCCGACCATCTGCGACTACTACGGCCACAAAGGAGAGAATGTCTCCTTGCAGCCTGACAGGATAGTCCTCGGCGGAAAGTACTCTATCGAGGCCGGCATCAAGCCGATATGGATCTCCATACAAGTGCCTCAAGATGCCGCTCCAGGCAAGTACAAGGGCACGGTCAAAGTGAAGTTCAACGGAGTTGAAAGCACACTCCCTCTCACTCTCACCGTCATCGACCGCCTTCTTCCTGAACCTTCCCAGTGGGCCTTCCATCTCGACCTGTGGCAGAATCCGTACGCTGTGGCGCGCTGGTTCGACCTGCCGCTCTGGAGCGAGGAGCATCTCGCCGCGATGCGCCCGATCATCGAGAAATACGCCGCCGCGGGCGGCAAGGTCATCACCACCTCCATCATCAGACATCCTTGGAACGGGCAGACATTCGATCCGTTCGAGAGCATGGTGGCCAAGACCAGGAAGCTGGACGGAAGCTGGGAATACGACTACAGCGTGTTCGACAAATGGGTCGAGTTCGCGATGTCCTGCGGTGTCACGGAACAGATAGACTGCTACACGATAGTTCCTTGGGGCTACAATTTCGAATATTTCGATGTCGCGACGGCGACCGTCAAGCTTATCGACTGCAAGCCGGGTGAGCAGGCGTACGAAGATTTCATCCTCCCGCTTCTGACAGACCTTGCCAGGCATCTCAAGGAAAAGGGCTGGTTCGAGAAGACCTGCATAGCGATGGACGAACGTCCTATGGACCAGCTTCGCGCGGCCAGGAAGGTGCTCCTCGCCGCCGACCCTGAGTACAGGATCAAGGGAGCGGTCAACTATTCTCCGGAAGTGGTCGACCTGATGTACGACATCAGCATCATCTACCAGTACTCCGACATGCCGCAGGCCGTGGTCGACCAGCGCCGAACCGACCATCTGCACACCACGATCTACACCTGCTGCCAGCCGGAGCACCCGAACACCTTCACCTTCTCCCCGCTCGCGGAGTCCGAGTTCATCGGCCTGTCCGCGGCCGCCAGAGGCTACAGCGGCTACCTCAGATGGGCGCTGAACAGCTGGCCGGAGAATCCTTGCAAGGACAGCCGCTACAGCAAATGGCTCAGCGGAGACACCTATCTGCTCTATCCTGAGGGCCCGAGCACCCGTTTCGAACGCCTCATCCAGGGCATCCAGGACTATGAGAAACTGCGTATCCTCAAGGCATCTGCAGATGCGGAGACTCTGTCCAGGATCGAAGCCATACTCGCGCCGTTCAAGGAGGTCGTGACCGACGACTCCCTGGATGCCGCCGGAATGGTGAACAAGGCAAGAATTGAAATAAACAAACTTTGACGATATGGATCCCAACAAAAGACTATTATCCCTGGACACGCTCAGGGGGTTCGACATGATGTTCATCATGGGCTTCGCGTCCATAGTTGTGGCAATATGCTCACTTTTCCCGAACGGTGACACCTGCTGGCTCGCCCAGCAGATGGATCATGTGGAGTGGAACGGCCTCCGTCATCATGACACCATATTCCCGCTGTTCCTGTTCATGGCGGGCATTTCTTTCCCGTTCTCCTATGCCAAGCAGCTGGCGAACGGCGCCACCCGGGGCAAGGTTTACTGCAAGATCTTCCGCAGAGGACTGACCCTGGTCCTTCTCGGACTGATATACAACAACCTGTTCAAGCTTGAATTCTCCACCCTGCGCTTCTGCAGCGTGCTCGCCCGCATCGGCCTGGCGTGGATGTTCGCAGCCCTGCTGTTCATCAATTTCAAGCCTAAGACCCGTGCCGTGATTTCGGCGGTCATACTGGTCGGTTACTATCTGCTCATCCGCTTCATACCGGCCCCGGACATGCCAGGCGCAGATCCGTACTCGATGGAAGGAAACCTGGTCGGATACATCGACCGCCTGATAATGCCGAAACACCTGTATTTCGAAAACCTGTTCGATCCGGAGGGTACTCTCAGCATATTGCCGGCCATCGTCACGGCGATGCTGGGCATGTTCGCCGGCGAATTCGTCCGCTCTGACGACAGCAAGTATTCCGGCAGTCAGAAGACCGTCCGGATGTTCATCGCCGCGGCCGTGATGGCCGTTGTCGGCCTGCTCTGGAGCCTTGACTGCCCGATCAACAAGCAGCTGTGGTCCAGCACCTTCGTGCTCGTTGTCGGTGCGTTCTCCCTCGCTTCCTTTGCGCTTTTCTACTACATAATCGACGTAAGGGGATGGCAGAAATGGACATATTTCTTCAAGGTCATAGGCATGAATTCCATTACCATCTACATGGCCCAGAAGATCTTCAACTTCGGTTCGATCAGCAAATTCTTCCTTGGCGGTTTCGCCAAGCTCTGCGGAGAGCCTTGGAGCGCCGTAATACTCAAAGTCGGATATTTCGCGGTCTGCTGGCTGTTCCTTGATTTCCTCTACAGGAAGAAAGTATTCCTCAAGGTATGATGGTCGGAGGTCTGGAGCTGACCCCCGTCAGCGGATGGGGGATATTTCCCGAGGCGCGCCCTTGCGTGATCGCGGGACCTTGCAGCGCCGAGAGTTTCGAGCAGCTGTCCAGGACTGCCGTGGCCCTCAAGGAGCAGGGCGTGGCAGTTCTGCGTGCCGGTCTGTGGAAGCCCAGGACCCATCCAGGCTGTTTCGAAGGCGTAGGTGAGACCGGGCTTGCCTGGTTGTCCGCAGTCCGCAAGGAGACCGGAATGAAGGTCTGCACCGAAGTCGCCGGAGCCACGCATGTCAAGGCTTGTCTGGCTGCTGGTGTCGACATGCTCTGGATTGGCGCACGTACGACCGCCAACCCGTTCCTGATGCAGGAGATCGCCGATGCCCTGCGCGGCAGCGACATCCCGGTGCTGGTCAAGAATCCGGTCAGCCAGGATATAGGTCTCTGGATCGGGGCGCTGGAGCGACTGTCCGCCGCCGGCATCACCAAGCTCGGACTGATACTCCGCGGATTCCCGTCCGTGGAAGAAAAGAAATACCGCAATTCGCCGAAATGGACAGTCGCGGTCGAAATGCGCACCCGCTACCCTCAGCTGCCGTTTTTCTGCGATCCCAGCCACATGGGCGGGGATGCCGCGTTCGTGCCGGCTCTCTCCCAGCGCGCCCTGGACCTCGGACTCGACGGGCTCATGGTGGAGTCGCACATAGACCCTTCCTGCGCTCTCAGCGATGCCGGACAGCAGCTGACGCCGGCAGCTCTCGGCAATATGCTCAAGTCGCTCAAGGTCCGTTCGGCAGATACCCAGAATGCGGACTACCGCGCCAGCGTCGACATGCTCAGGGACAGGATTGACGAGATTGACACGACCATAGTCGAGGCACTGGCGGCCAGGATGGAGCTGAGCCGAAAGATCGGCTTGCTCAAGAAGTCCAACAACGTGTCCATCCTGCAGGCTTCCAGATGGGGTGCCGTGCTCGCGGAAGTGCTCGAACAGTCGGACAGCCTCGGCCTGGAACGCGAGTTCGTGACCAAGGTCTTCAATGCGGTCCATGATGCCTCCATCCAGGAGCAGAACAAGATACTATCCGTCAATGACAAAGATGATTGAAGGCCTGGAAGGCCTGTATGATGCCCTCGGACACTATGGCAAGGTGTTCATGATCCACGACGAGGCGGTCGGGGAGTTTGCTGATGCCATCGCCAGCAGGGCGGGTATCGGCGCGACACTGTCCATCTGTGCTTCCTCGGAGTGCAAGACCATCGACAGCGTGATGCTGATCTGCCGCTTCCTGCTGGAGTTCGGCGCAGACAGGGACGCACTTGTGCTGGCCGTCGGCGGTGGCACCACCTTGGACATGGTCGGTTTCGCTGCTGCGATCTACAAGCGCGGAGTCCGCTGCGCTTATGTGCCGACCACGGTCCTTTCGCAGGTGGATGCTGCAATCGGAGGCAAGACAGGGGCCAACCTTGACGGGTTCAAGAACATCTTGGGCACATTCACCATGCCGGAGTTCGTGTGCACCTGCTCCGAGCCGCTCAAGACCCTGCCGCACAGGGACTTCGTCTCGGGATTCGCGGAGCTGCTCAAGACATTCATCATAGCCGACTCCGGACTGTACCGCAAGGCGGTGGAGTTGCTGCCTGAAGCATCCGAAACGCATCCGGAACCGATAGCCGGCCTGATTTCAGCCGCGGCCGGGATCAAGAGCGCCATCGTGGCCCGTGATCCGTTCGAAAAGGGGGAGAGACGTGCGCTGAATCTGGGCCATACCTTCGCCCATGCGGTGGAATGGTATGAGCAGACGCACGACGTCGAGAATCCGATGACCCACGGAGAAGCGGTCGCGGCCGGCATTGTCGCCGCGGCGGAATTGTCCGAAAAGGCAGGGGTGGCAGGCATCGGGCTCGCCGCCAGGCTCGCCCGTGATTTCGCGGCCTGCGGACTCCCGACGGAGATCCCATACGACATGGAGGAACTCGAAGAAGCGATAAAGAACGACAAGAAGGCACAGGACGGCAGGACCCGTTTCGTGCTGATCAAGGAAATAGGAGAAGTGCTGATATGATCTGTGTAAGCATAAAGAACAAGACTTGTGAGGAAATAATAGACATCCTGGACCGTCCGGAAGTCGAAATGGCCGAAATACGGCTGGACAAGTGCGACCTGTCCGATGAAGAGATCGATGACATCTTTTCCGGGACGGACATCCCTCTCATTGCGACATGCAGGGTTTCGTCCGGTCTGCCGCTGTCCGTCGTCGAGCATCGTCTGAGCGTTGCCGTCGAGGCGGGAGCGAATTTCGTGGATATGGAGATCGAGGCCCCTGCACCGCTCGGCAAACGTATCGGCCGTCTCGCGCGTGAGTCCGGTTCGTTGTTCATCAGGTCTTATCACAATCCAGGACATACACCGGAACTGGCTGAGTTGCAGGAGATCCTGGACAAGTGCCGCCGTTTCGGAGGAGAGATGGCCAAGATTGTGACCAAGGCCCAGCTGCCGGAGGACGTGGAGACCGTCCGCGCCTTGTACAACAGCGTGGAAGAAGGCCGTCTGGTCGCGTTCTGCATGGGTGCTGCCGGCCGCGAAAGCCGCATTGCCTGTCTCGGCTGGGGTGCGCCTTTCACTTACGCATCCGTAGGTGCCGGCCAGGAGACGGCCGAGGGTCAGATACCTCTCGCCGAGATGTCCGATATCGTGTACGGCGACGCTCCGGTGCCGCCGACCCGCTCCATCCACATGCCGGCATCCAAGAGTTTCGCTCAGCGCGCAATCATCGCTGCCGCATTGGC
The DNA here is from genome assembly GCA_045627265.1 of Candidatus Cryptobacteroides sp. Classification (GTDB taxonomy): domain Bacteria; phylum Bacteroidota; class Bacteroidia; order Bacteroidales; family UBA932; genus Cryptobacteroides. Next base: position 33,134 of record JAZQNI010000102.1, on the reverse strand, counting down.
GGACGGCACATCGCATCTCGGAGGATTCAGCAGCTGCGACGACACGCAGTCGGCCATCGCGGTCGCGCGTGCAATCGGCGCCAAGGTCCACAAACATGGCCCTGTGCTGCAGGTCGAGGGCATCGGACCGGTCAGGAGCCTGCAGGTAGACCATCTTGATGTGGGCGAATCCGGCCTTCTGGCGCGGCTTATGATCCCTCTGTTGGCGAGATTGTGCGATTCTCCCGTGACGGTCACAGGCTCCGGCACACTGCCGGGCCGGCCGCTCAGCGATGCCAACGATATCATGGCTTCTTTCGGCGTGATGCTGGAAAACCGAGGCAGAGTGTCTCGCAAGGAGGTCTTCGTGCCGCTTGAGATCAAGGGCAGACTGCTCGCCGGCCGCGCTGACATCTCGGGTCGCGGTGGCTCGCAGCTCATCTCCGGCCTGCTGATGGCGCTGCCTCTCGCAGAGAAGAACTCCGCCGTGTTCGTGCACGACCCGCGCAGCATCCCGTACATGTTCGTGACAGTGGATGTGCTGCGCAAGTTCGGTATCCAGATCGCCAACGAGATGGAAGGTGACGAGGAGTTCGTGGAGACAGGCGACTGGTCGCTGTGCACGGCGACGAATTTCAAGATCAAGGGCGGCCAGAGCTACCATGCGGCCGATTTCGACATAGAAGGAGACTGGAGCAGCGCGGCGGCATACATGGTCGCAGGTGCAGTGTTCGGAGGTGCGCATCTCACAGGGCTGGACACATCTTCGCTCCAGGCGGACCTTTCGGTGATGGACATCCTGGTCGATGCGGGCGCCAGCGTTTCGCAGGACGAGGATGGCACGATCAACGTGCTCAAGGCGCCTCTTTCCGCTTTTGTGACCGATCTCAACAATGCTCCTGACCTCTTCCCGGTAATCGCGGTGCTCGCCGCTTTCTGTCCGGGCCAGAGCAGGATTGCGGGAGTCGGCCGGCTTGCTGGCAAGGAGAGTGACCGCGCCGGGGTCATACTCGAATTCCTCGCCAAGATGGGAGTCGAGGCAGCGGTCGAAGGTGACGAGATGCTGGTCGAGGGCCATTCTCTCGCTCAGCGCCGCATGACGGGGACCCTGCTCAAAGGTGGAGAATACTCCGCGCACCATGACCACCGCATCGCGATGGCTCTCAAGCTGGCCTCGATGGGCATGTCAGAGCCTCTGACCATCGATGATACGGACTGCGTATCCAAGTCCTACCCGGCTTTCATGAAGGATTTCTCAGACTATTTCAATTGCCGTTGAGCCTTATGGACACTTTCGGACGAAACTTGAAGATCACTCTGACCGGTGCATCGCACGCCGGGAGCGTGGGTGTCATTATGGAGGGAGTGCCGGCCGGTCTGCCGCTTTCTGCTGCTGATTTTGCGGCCGATATCGCAAGACGCGCCCCGTCCGTCAAGGGTACTACCGCCCGGCATGAGGAGGATGTCCCGCTGCTGTCCGGAGGCGTATCCGATGGCCTCACCACCGGGGAGCCGCTCGTCATCGAGTTTGCCAACAAGGATACCCGCAGCGCGGATTACGACCGCTTCAAGGCGGTCCCGCGTCCGGGACATGCAGACCGCGTGGCGCGGCTGAAATACGGCGATTCGTGCGATCTGCGTGGTGGCGGCAGGTTTTCCGGCAGGATGACTCTGCCACTGGTGGCGGCAGGAGTAGTAGCTAAGAAAATGCTCCCGGGGATGTCTTTCGATGCCCGGCTGACGGCAGTCGGCGGCTCATCAGACAGCGCCCGGTGGCCTGCTTTGATAGAAGCGGCGGCGGCCGAGGGAGATTCTCTAGGCGGAGTGGTGAGCTGCAGCGTTTGTGGCGTGCCGGCCGGAATAGGGGAGCCATTCTTCGACTCCGTCGAGTCTTTGATATCGCATGCAGTCTTTTCCATCCCCGGGGTGCGCGGAGTCGAATTCGGCGACGGATTTGCTGCGAGCGCGATGCGCGGGTCCGAGCATAACGATCCTTGGACTGCTGCAGGGCCGGCCAAGAACGGCGCCGGCGGCATCAACGGCGGTATCACCAACGGTGCACCGGTCGTGTTCAGAGTCGCGTTCAAACCGACTTCCAGCATTGCCCGGCCGCAGGAAACCTATAATTTCGAGACAGGCCGGATGGATACGCTGACTGCCTTCGGGCGGCATGATGTCTGCTTCGCCCTGCGCACTCCCGTCATCGTCGAGGCTATGGCCGCTCTGGTATTCGCCGACTTGCTTCAGCTCTGATCGCTGATCTTGGACATGTCATAGTTGACGGTGGCCAGACCTCCGGCAGATGTCTCCTTGTACAGGCTAGGGAGATCCTTGCCTGTGCGCTTCATGGTGTCTATGACTTTGTCGAAAGAGATGAGGTGACGGCCATCGCTGAGAAGGGCGTACAGGCTGACGTCCAGCGCTCTGAGCGCGGCTATCGGGTTGCGTTCGATGCACGGGATCTGCACCAAGCCGCAGACAGGGTCGCATGTGAGCCCCAGGTTATGTTCCATGGCCATCTCCGCCGCATATTCGATTTGCTGCGGTGTGCCGCCGAACAACTGGTTGACCGCTACCGCCGCCATCACACAGGCGCTGCCGACTTCCGCCTGGCAGCCGGCTTCCGCACCTGAAATGGATGCATTGGTGCGTATCACGTTGCCGAAAAGACCGGCGGTCGCGAGGGCCTTGAGGATTTCCATGTCTGAAAAACCGTGACCGTGCTTCATATGATACAGCACAGCCGGGACCACTCCGCACGATCCGCATGTAGGGGCGGTGACCACCTCCTGACCACGTGCGTTCTGCTCCGACGCCGCGAGTGCGTATGCGCATACGAGGGCCCTGCTCTTGAGGGAATCCTTGTATCCGCTGGCCCTCATGTAGTATTGATGGGCCTTGCTCCTGAGCCTCAGGCATCCAGGGAGACGCTCGTCGTTGGTCAGGCCTGCCTCGACGCATCTCTGCATGGCGTTCCATACGGTTGCGAGGTAGTCCCAGATGTCCTTGCCTTCGTGGTATTCCACATATTCCCAGAAGGAGAGCCCTTCTGTCTCGATGAACTTCTGGATGTCGTTGAGCGAGTTGCGCTTGTATATCTGGGCAGGATCGTTCGCATCCTTGTCGTCCGGCCCTTCGGAGAGATTTCCGCCCCCGATGCTGTAGACTGTCCAGCTGCCGACCGCAGAACCGGTGTCATCCATGGCTTCGAACAGCATGCCGTTGGTGTGGAAATCCGGCACTATGTCGGCGCGCCAGACGATCTCGGTCTCCTTGGGCAGCAGGGTGGCCTTGATAGCCTTGTCCGTCATGTGGCCCTTGCCTGTAGCCGCCAGGCTTCCGTACAATGTGACTCTGTATGACGCTGCGTCAGGGTATTTCTCTGCAAAAATGGCGGAAGCCTTGGTCGGGCCTATGGTGTGGCTGCTCGAAGGTCCCTTGCCTATCTTGTATATGTGCTTTATGCTGTCCATTGTTCCATGATGAAATGTCAGGCAAATATAACAAAACTATTATTGCCTGAAAAAATATGTATATTTGTATTCTATTGAGATTGTCATGGATCAGGTCATAAAGGATTTCACCTCTCAGGAATACAAAGAAGGCTTCGTCACCGAAGTCGAGCAGGACTTTATCCCCAAAGGCCTCGACGAAGGTATCATCCGGCTGATCTCAGCCAAGAAGCAGGAGCCGGAGTGGCTGCTCGAATTCCGCTTGGAGGCTTTCCGCAAATGGCAGACGATGAAGGAGCCTGACTGGGGGCATCTGAAGCTTCCGAAGATAGATTATCAGGACATCATATACTATGCCGCCCCCAAGAAGGACAGCGACCGCCCGACCGAGATCGACCCTGCCCTCATGGAGACTTTCGACAAGCTGGGCATTCCTCTCAAGGAACGCGAGGTGCTGGCGGGGGTCCGGCCGAAAGACTCCCAGGTGGCCGTGGATGCCGTGTTCGACTCGGTGTCCGTGACTACGACCTTCCGCAAGACACTTTCCGAAAAGGGCATAATCTTCTGCTCATTCTCCGAGGCCGTCAAGGAGCACCCGGACCTCGTCCGCAAGTATCTTGCGAGCGTGGTGCCCGCCGGTGACAACTTCTTCGCTGCGCTCAACAGCGCCGTGTTCAGCGACGGATCTTTCTGCTACATCCCGAAGGGCGTGAAGTGCCCGATGGAGCTGAGCAGCTATTTCCGCATCAACGCCAGCGGCACCGGCCAGTTCGAGAGAACCCTGATCGTTGCGGACGAGGGCTCGACTTTGAGCTACATGGAAGGCTGCACCGCTCCGATGCGTGACGAAAACCAGCTCCATGCGGCCGTGGTCGAGATTGTGGTCGAAAAAGATGCCGACGTCAAGTATTCGACCGTGCAGAACTGGTATCCAGGGGATGCGCAAGGACGCGGCGGCATCCTGAATCTCGTGACGAAGCGCGGCATCTGCAAAGGAAGCGGCTCGCACCTGTCCTGGACGCAGGTGGAGACCGGATCCGCGATCACATGGAAATACCCGAGCACCATACTCAAGGGCGACTACAGCTCGTCCGAATTCTACTCCGTGGCGGTGACCAACAACTACCAGCAGGCCGATACAGGCACCAAGATGATCCATATCGGCCGGGGTACGCGCAGCCGCATCGTGAGCAAGGGCATCAGCGCGGGACACAGCGAAAACAGCTACCGCGGCCTCGTGCGCATGAATCCGGGCGCGGCCGGAGCCAAGAATTATTCGCAGTGCGATAGCCTGCTGATCGGCTCGGACTGCGGAGCGCACACCTTCCCGGTGATAATGAACCAGAACCCGACCGCGGTCGTGGAGCATGAGGCGACCACATCCAAGATCAGCGAAGACCAGCTCTTCTACTGCAACCAGAGGGGCATAGGACCGGAGGACGCCGTTGGCCTGATCGTCAACGGATATGCACGTGAAGTGCTCTCCCGTCTGCCGATGGAATTCGCAGTGGAGGCGCAGAAACTCCTGCAGGTGTCCCTCGAAGGCTCTGTAGGATGATAAATACAGGAACTGAATGAACGTGATCGACATAATATCTGCGGTGCTCGGCCTGACCTGCGTGGTGCTGGCCGGTCGCAACAGCAAGTACAACTTCTGGGTGGGGTATGTGTACAACATATTCCTGTTCTTCCTTTTCTGGAAGCAGCGCCTGGTAGCGGCCATGGTGCTCCAGCCGGTTGCGTTCGTGATCAATGCCTACGGACATTGGCGCTGGACCCATCCAAAAGAGGATGAGAAAAGTTCCGAAGATGGCAGCTCGCTGAAAGTCAGCAAGCTGTCGCGGCACGAACTGCTTGTTGCAGGAGCGGCAGTGGCGTTCCTTGGTACGGTCTGGGCCTTGGTGCTACGTTCCGAGACGGCGGATCCGCTGCCATGGCTTGACTCCTATATACTGATGCTCACCTTCCTGGCACAGTATCTTTCCGCTCAGAAGAAGTGGGAATGCTGGTTGGTCTGGCTGATAGTCAACGTGGCCAACTGCGCGTTGTACATACTCGCCGGGCTGAAGTTCATGCCTGTGGTGAGCCTGCTGTACCTGATAAACGGTATTTGGTCGCTTGTGAGCTGGAAACACCGCTACGACCGCAATGCCTGAACGGTTGAGGTAGAGATATTGATCGGATTACGTAATTTGAATGAAAGATGTTGATTGGAGAGCGGAGACAACAGAGGAAATCAGAAGGACTAGCCGCCCTCGGCTCTAGAGGGAGGGGCCCACGAAGTGGGAGGGCCTGGTCCTGCTGAGTTCCTCTGTTGCGGAGCGTATAATCAACCCCATGGTGATATAGAAGTATGGATGATGTTTTGCTGAAAATCGAAGGCCTGCACGCATCAGCAGGCGACAAAGAGATACTCAAGGGAGTGGATCTGACCATCAGGCGGGGAGAAATCCACGCCGTGATGGGCCCCAACGGAGCAGGAAAATCCACCCTGAGCGCAGTCCTGACCGGAAAACCGGACTACAAGGTCACGGCCGGCAGCGTCACATTCTGCGGCAAGGACCTGCTGGCCATGTCCCCGGAAGAGCGCGCCTGGGCCGGGATGTTCATGTCATTCCAGTATCCTGTGGAGATCCCCGGCGTGAGCATCACCAACTTCATGAAGGCAGCGGTCAACGCCAAGCGCAAGGCCGCCGGTCTCGAGGAGATGAAGCCGGCCGAGTTCATCAAGCTGATGAAGGAGAAGATGGCATTCGTGCAGATGAAAGGCGAATTCGCCAAGCGCGAGGTCAATGTGGGCTTCTCCGGAGGAGAAAAGAAACGCAACGAGATATTCCAGATGGCGATGCTCGATCCTGTCTTCTCGATTTTGGACGAGACCGACAGCGGACTTGACGTGGATGCCCTGCGCATAGTGGCGGACGGCGTCAACACTCTCCGCTCGCCACAGAAGTCCGTGATGATCATCACGCATTACCAGAAACTGCTCGAATACATAGAGCCAGACGTCGTGCACGTGCTCAAGGACGGCCGCATCGTCAGGACAGCAGGCAAGGAACTCGCCGAACTGATCTGGAAAGAAGGATTCGAAAGCATCGTCTAGCTATGGAGAGAGTATATGTCATCGGCCGCGACGTCGTACCGCAGGAGTGGAAGCTCGGGGAAGGGGAGACCCTTTCGATGACTCTCGTGGTGCTTCCGGGCATCAGCTGTGAGCTGCCGCTGCGCATCGATCTGGACGGTCCAGGAGCGCAGGTGGAGCTCTCGGGAGTCTATCTCTGCGGCTCGGACGAGCAGGTGCGCATCAGCGTAGACCTGCGCCACAACGTCGGCGGATGCAGTAGCCACCAGCTGTTCAAGGGCATAGTCGGCGGCTCCGCGAAGGCGGAGTTCTACGGCAGGATATTCGTCGCCCATGACGCACAGCAGACCAAGGCGTTCCAGGAAAACCACAACCTGCTGCTGTCGGAAACCGCGCGGGTGGAGACACGCCCCCAGCTGGAGATCTACGCCGACGATGTCGAATGTTCGCATGGAGCGACAATCGGCAGCCTGAACGCGGACGAGCAGTTCTACATGCGTTCGCGTGGCATACCGGAAGCGGAAGCGCGCGTGCTGCAGATGATCTCGTTCATCGCTCCCGTGCTCTCGCGCATCGGAGATGAAGCATTGCGGGAAGAAGTAATTGACCAAGTGATCAAGATATGATAAGTCATCCCAACGTGAAGGTGAATCTGGGCCTGTCGGTGCTCAGGAAGCGGCCGGACGGTTTCCACGACCTGGAGACTGTGTTCCTGCCTTATCCTGGCATCAGTGACACCTTGGAAATCATCGCGGGTGACGCGTGGAGTGAGACTTCCGCTTCCCTGTTCCGCCGTTATCCGTCCGGATGTGTGGCTCAGGCCATCAGCCAGGACGGGGCGCTGATGATCACCATCGCACGCGCCGGCGGAGTTGATTGGGATCCGTTGAAAGACCTTACCGCCAAAGCATATTTCCTGTTGGCAGAGGCGTACAAGCTGCCTCCGATGAAGATCTTCCTGGAGAAGACAAGCCCGGTGGGTGCCGGTCTCGGAGGTGGGTCGGCCGATGCCGCATTTGCCTTGCGGATGATCTCCGAACTGGCCGGACTCGGGCTGGATGACGCTACTTTGGCATCGTACGCGGCCCGTCTTGGCAGTGATTGTGCGTTCTTCGTCTACAACCGTCCGATGCTTGGAGAGGGCAGGGGAGATGTGCTGACACCTTGGGATATAGATATGAGCGGACTGAGGATGGAGGTCGTTGTTCCGGAAGGAGTGGCAGTAAGCACGGCCGAGGCGTATCGCGGCATCACTCCGAGAGAGTCATCGGCGGATGATTCCGCTGTGCCGCTGAAGGAAGCTCTTTCACGTCCGGTTTCCGGGTGGAAGGACTGCCTTGTGAATGATTTCGAGAAGACGGTTTTTGCCGTGCATCCGGAGCTTGCCTCCATAAAGGAGCGTCTATATGCTGACGGAGCGGTCTACGCTTCCATGTCAGGCAGCGGCTCCGCTTTCTTCGCTCTTTATCCGCAGACTTGATTTTTTAATTTTTTTTTGCAGTTGGGCATACGAGTTTTCGGATATTTGAGCGTATTAATTTATTGGGTGAGTTTGTTAAAAGAATAAAATATGAATCAGTTGTATTTGAACCGCATGAAAATCGACGGACGTGTCTGTGTCGTGACCGGTGGCAGCGGACTGCTCGGGTTGAGGCATGCGGAGGCCATTGTTGAAGGTGGAGGAATCGCAGTCCTTCTTGCCAGGAATGTCTCAGGCCTGGAGAAGACCAGGAACACTCTGCTGGAGGAGTACGGTGATGGGATCCGCGTCGAACTGATGAGCGTAGACATTACAGACAAGGCGTCCCTTGAAAAGGTGCGTGATGTACTTCTTGAGAAATACGGACATATCGATGTTCTGATCAACAATGCGGCGAATAATCCGAAGGTCGAGGACTGCTCGGAGAATCTCGGTGCGACCAAGTTCCAGGATTTCCCTCTTGAAATGTGGAATATGGATATTGCTGTCGGCCTGACCGGCGCCTTCCTCTGCTCCCAGGTCTTCGGGGCCCAGATGGAAAAACAGGGAAGCGGCGTTATCCTCAATATCTCGAGCGACTACGGAATCATCTCTCCCGATCAGCGGATCTACCGCAGGGATGGGGTCCAGGAAGACCAACAGACGATCAAGCCGGTTTCATATCCTGTCGTGAAGCATGCCATTATCGGCCTTACGAAATACCTTGCCACATATTGGGCAGATAAGGGAATCCGTGTCAACACCCTCTGTCCGGCTAGCCTGTATAATGGTCAGAACGATGAGTTCGTCTCCAAGATCAGTAACCTGGTGCCTCTGGGAAGGATGAGCCGTCCTGATGAGTATGTGTGCACAATCCTGTATATGATTTCCGATGCCGCGACCTATATGACCGGCTCGACTGTCGTCATTGACGGCGGCAGGACTATCTGGTAGATTCTTTCCAGCAGGATTATTTTTGTTCGAAATACCGTCGTGAGTGGTGGGAATTGAAATTTTATCTATATTTAGATGAAATTTTAATCATATCGGGTATGACCAATCAGGATTATAAGAATGCTTCTCTGGCCGCGCTCAAGGGGAAATGGGCGCCGGCGCTGATATGCTCCATCATTTTCACTCTTCTCATCATGCTCGTCGTCGGCCCTCAGACTGCGACTTCTTTCATCACGATGAAGCCCGAGACTCTGCTGGCAATTTCGGCGGGAGGCTCCCTTTTGTCCCTGATTCTGTATGGCCCATTGTATGTCGGGTTCTACGGCGCGTTCAGGAGACTCCTGACGACAGGTGACGACCATCTCACGAAGAATTTCTTCTCCATAGGCTTCGGCCGTTTCTTCCACAACATGGCCGGATACATCCTCATGACGATCAAGGTCTTCCTCTGGGCTCTCCTTCTCATCGTTCCTGGTATCGTCAAGGGCTTCGCATATGCTATGACCCCGTTCATACTCGAGGACGAGCCGGAGCTCTCACCTCTCCAGGCCATCAAGAAAAGCGATGCCATGATGAAGGGGCACAAGTTTGATTTCTTCTATCTCACGCTGAGCTTCATCGGATGGCTGTTCCTCTCCGTATTCACCCTCTTCATCGGCCTGTTCTGGCTGATGCCGTATATGCAGGGAGCCTATGCCGCTTTCTACGAGGATGTGAAGGCTCAATATGCGGCTTCTGCGGAGGTTACTGCAAATAACTGAAAATCACCTTTTAATAACACAATACCATGATTGCAAAAATCGTTTACTGGGTAGGTATCATCATCGCAGTATGGTGTGTCCTCGACATCTTCAAGAAGACCAAGATCGGTCTCATCGGCAAGATTCTCCTCTCCATCGCTGTCCTCGCGACCAGCTGGATCGGTTTCATCGTCTATTATTTCCTTGTAAAGGACAAGATTTAATCTCCCTGTTTCAGAGGTCCAATAGACCGTCAGGGATGTCCATCGTGATTTCCTTGCGGTCAGGATCGATGGAACTTATGAGATCTTCGTGGAGCGGTACCAGAACCGCTCCTTTTTTTGTCTCTACTTCGAGACATGGATTGGCCGGGATGTCGATGAAATCGGTGATGGTGCCCGCACCTGTGAGCGTCCATCCCACAAGCATCGAGAAATCGTCTTCGTCAAACTCCTCCTCTTCGCTTTCCGCCCACACGGCCTGCCCCACGACCTCTTCCGCATCTTTGAGCGTGATAATGTCGTTGAGGTGGACTATGGCCTTGCCATTGCCCTTGCGGCTAAGTGAATCAATGAAAAATGGAACCGGTAGTCCATCGAAATAGATGAATACCGGTTCCTCAAGCGAAATTTCGTCCGGATCGATGTCGCGGAATCCCAAAAGGAGTCCGCCATCAGTCCCATTGGACTTCAAAACTTTAGCTATCTGCTGGAGGGGCATGAATTAAGCCTCTTCTACAGCTTCAGCCTCTGCTGCAGGAGCTTCTTCAGCTGCCTGTGCTGCAGCTGCAGCCTCAGCCTCTGCCTTCTTCTTGGCGATAGCCTCTGCTCTCTGCTCAGATACCTTGGCCTCAGCAGCCTTGGCAGCCTTGGCGGCCTCGATGGCAGCCATGGTGATGCCTGACTTCTTGGCAGCTACCTTGGCGTCTTTCTGAGCTTTCCAGTCGTTCCACTTCTGGTCAGCCTGCTCCTGTGTGAGTGCTCCCTTGGCAACACCACCGTCGAGATGGTTCTTGAGAAGGACGCCCTCGTAAGAGAGGATGCGGCGGGCGGTAAGTGTAGGTTCGGCACCGACCTTGATCCATGCAAGTGCGCGCTCTGAGTTGAGAACGATGGTTGCAGGGTTTGTGTTAGGGTTGTAAGAGCCGATCTGCTCGATGTAACGACCGTCACGTGGTGAGCGTGAGTCTGCCACTACAATGTGGAAGAATGCGAAATTCTTCTTTCCGTGGCGCTGTAAACGAATTTTAACAGCCATTGTGAATCTGTTTTTAGTTAAAAATTAAACCTTTTTTCTCTACCCGAGAGAACAAAAAACTCTGAGAAATTTCCCAGAGTTTCGTGCGGACGGTGAGACTCGAACTCACACAGGCCAACGCCCACTACCCCCTCAAAGTAGCGTGTCTACCATTTCACCACGTCCGCAGTTGTAGACCCTTATTTCGTTTCGGGACTGCAAATATACGCCGAAATCCTTAAATCACAAATTTTTTTGCATTTTTTTGGTGCAAATTATCCAATAGCGTTGCGAATTGGCTATATTAGCATCACAAAACATAAGCTGGAAGCAGATGAAAACACTCGTAGTCGTCGACCTGCAGAAGGATTTCTATCATCCCGAGGGGTCTCTTTACGTTTCCGGTGCCGAGGTCCTGCCGGACCGCGTCGCCGCTATCATTCCTCAATATGATGCCGTGGTATTCACCCTTGACTGGCATCCTTACGACCATTGCTCGTTCAAACCTCAAGGCGGCATCTGGCCGGTGCACTGCGTAGCGAACAGCGAAGGTGCATCCCTTCCTTTGAACGTCATCGGCGCTGCGACCGGTCACAGGATGGTCTCTTTCCGCAAGGGCAGGAACCGCGACATGGAGGAATATGCCGCATTCAACACATTGCCGGCCGATATCGCCGAGATTTTCGACGGGAGTGACAGCATCACGCTTTGCGGCCTTTGTGGCGATTACTGCGTTGGGGACACGATCAAGAACCTCGTCAAATACGGATACGGCGACAAACTCGTCGTGGACCTGGACTGCACCGGATCTATTGACGGGGGCACCGTCCTGAACGGCATCATCGAAGACAATAAATTGAAGACGACGAAATGAAACAGCTGATAACGCATATCACTGACAACGACCTCTATACTTTCACCTGTCAGTACTATATCCTCGAGACGTACCCGCCCGCGGAAGTCGAGTACACCTTCTTCGACCGCAACGGCACCGTATATCCGAAGGGCTTCGACAAGCTTCTCAGAGAGCAGATCGACGGCATGGCAGATGTTGTCGCGACCCAGGAGGAGCTGGATTACATGCGCGACTCCTGCTATTTCCTTCCTCTGTGGTACTTCACCTTCCTCAGAGGTTATCGTTTCAATCCGAAGGAGGTGAACATCGAGCAGGACGAGGAAGGCCATCTGTCAATCACGGTCCGCGGCCGCTGGTTCTCCGCCATCATGTGGGAGATGCCTATCCTTTCAGCCATTTCCGAGCTGATGCACATGCTCAGGGGCGATATCGACCGTTATGACGCTGCCCTGGAGGAGAAGCGTGCCCGCGCCAAGGCCGAGCAGATTTTCGCAAACGGTCTTGTGTTCGGTGACATGGGCACCCGCCGCCGTCTCAGCTTCGACCATCAGGACATGGTCGTGCGCGTGATGAAGGAAGTTTATGATTCCCAGGCTTGGCCTGGCGTGTTCACCGGTACCAGCAACGTCTGGCTGGCGATGAAGTACGGCACCAAGTGCCTCGGTACGATGTCGCACCAGCTGATCTCCTTCGAGGAGAACGTCAGCGGCATTTTCGAGTGCAACTTCAACGTGATGAAGAAGTTCAGCGACGTCTACGATGGCGACAACGGTATCTATCTGTATGACTGCTTTGGCGACAAGGTGTTCTTCAGCAACCTTTCCAAGCGCATGGCGATGATGTACAAGGGTCTGCGGGTGGACAGCGGCAAGGAAGAGGAGCAGATCGAGAAGATCATCTCCAAGTATAAGTCGCTCGGCATCGATCCTGCCACCAAGCAGGTCGTGTTCAGCAACGGCCTGAACATCGAGCGTGCGATTGAGATCCACAAGTACTGCGCCGGCCGCGTGCAGGATTCGTACGGAGTCGGTACCTTCCTGACCTGTGACGTGACTGGGTGCGAGCCGATGAACATAGTCGTCAAACTGACGCGCGGCCGCATCACCGAACTCCGCGAATGGCACGACTGCATCAAGCTGTCCTGCGACAAGGGCAAGACCCTCGGTAATCCGGAGAAGTGCGCCTATATACAGTCCGTCATCGGGGACTGAGCCTCAGCCTCCTTTTACGATAAACTTCTGCTGTCATCCATTCAAAGGCCTGTGCTCCAGGTCTTGAATGGATGACGTGCTAATGATGAGTTGTAGTAGCGGTGGTCGCCCGTGACTTCCTCTCCGAGCCAGTCTGGCCGGTCGAATGGCTCATCCGGGTCCGACAGCTCGATCTCGGCCATCACAAGGCCTTCGTTGTCACCGTAGAATTCGTCCACTTCCCAGACGTGGCCGCCGCATGGCACCAGCCAGCGCGTCTTGTCCACGATGGGGGAGACGCTCAGCTGCAGCAGGTCCAGCGCATCTTCCATCGGGATCTCGATCTCCCACTCGAAGCGGCTCAGACCTCCGTCCAGACTCGGACCCTTGATGGTCAGATATGCCTTTTCGTCGCGGGTGCGGACGCGGACCGTCCTTCCGCCCTCCTGGTTCAGATAGCCCTGCCTGATCCTGGTGGAGGAGGATGCTTCAGACTTGAATCCCTCTTTGACGAGGAATTTCCTTTCTATCTCGAGCCCCATGGCGCAGACATTATTTCAGCCTTGCGGAAATCAATGCCTCGATGACTTTGTAGCCTTCCAGCGTCAGATGGCAGCCGTCCTTGGTGTACTGGTCCTGGATGCCGTTCGCTTCGGTCTTGAGAGCGCTGAAATAGTCCACGTACTGCACGCCCTTGGTTTTTGCGGCATAAGCCTCGAGCTTTGAATTGAGCTCCATGATGATAGGAGACGGGTCTCCGGTGACTATCTTTGACCAGCCGTAGCGGTTGACCGGAGTGACTGAGCAGATGATAGGCTTGATCTTGTTTGCCTTCGCAATCTCGCACATGGCGATGATGTTGTCGGCGATCTTGTCGATTGCAATCGGACCGTTGTTGCCTGCGATGTCGTTGGTGCCGGCCATGATGGCCACATACTTAGGATGCAGATCCACCACGTCGGAATGGAATCTGACGAGCATGTGCGCGGTGGTCTGTCCGCTGATGCCTCTGCCGAGATAGTTGTTGTCCGTGAAGAACGGCTTGTCTGTGCCGTACCACTGCTCGGTGATGGAGTCACCCATGAACACTGCCACAGGTTTCACCTTGACTTCGGCGTTTCTTTCTGCATACTTGTTGGTGCGGGCCCAGTCCTTGACTGGCTCCTGGGCGGATGCGTTGATGGCAAGGATGACGCCCAGGGCAAGTGTGATGATCTTTTTCATTCCCTTGTAGTTTGTTTTGCTCTGACACAAAGTTACCAAAAAGTTGCTACTTTTGCATATGCCTGAATGCAAACTTCATCTCGAAATACCTCGCAGCGGCAAGAAAGTCCTGCTGCATGCCTGCTGTGCCCCATGCTCGTCCGCGATCCTCGAGTGTCTGCTCCGGAATGGATTCGAGCCGGTGATATTCTATTCCAATTCGAACATATACCCAGAGGAAGAATATCTGCACAGGAAGGATGAATGCGTCAGGTATGCCCGTGCCTTGGGCGTGGAAATAGTCGAGGATGTCTATGACCACGAGGACTGGCTCCGCATCGCCCGAGGTCTGGAAGGCGAGCCGGAGCGCGGCGGCCGGTGTCTCCAGTGCTTCAAATACAGGTTGAAACGCGCCGCAGAATATGCCCAGGGGCATGGTTTCCCGCTGCTGACCACGACTCTGGCTTCTTCAAGATGGAAAAGTCTGGATCAGATCAACGAGGCCGGACATCTGGCTTGTTCGGAGTTCCCTGACGTCGGATGGTGGGACATCAACTGGCGCAAGGGCGGGCTTCAGGAGCGTCGCGGGGAGATCATAAAGGAGATGGATTTCTACAACCAGCTCTACTGCGGTTGCGAATTCAGTATCAGGTAGATCGGGGGCGGTATCAGGCTTCCTCCTGTTCCCGGCGGAATATCTTGTAGCCGATGGCTGCCACCAGGATCGACATGCACGGCGACAGGATGTTGAAGAAGCAGTATGGCAGATACTCGATGGTCGGGACGTGCAGGACGGTCGATTGCGTCATTCCGCAGGAGTTCCATGGGATCAGCACCGAGGTGACGGTCGCTGAATCCTCGGCCGTACGGCTCAGCAGCCTGCTCTCATAGCCCAGGTCAGCATAAAGTTTCTTGTACAGGTTGCAGATCAGGATGATCGAGAGATACTGGTCGCCCATGGCCATGTTGGCGAAAAGACCCGTGCCGACTGATGCGGATACCAGCCCGGTGCGGGACTTGACGTGCTTGGTCAGCTGGTCCGTCAGGCTCTGGATCATGCCGCTGCCGGCCAGGGTGCCGCCGAAAGTCGCAGCGCAGATGATCAGGAAGATGGTCGACATCATCCCGTTCATTCCACGGGTGGCGATAAGTTCGTTCAGCTGTGCGCTGCCGCAGTCGACATTCGTCGAGCCGAAATAGGTGATCATCGTCCCCCGGAAGGCGGACGCGAAGCTGAGCCGATCCCCACCGAGCTCGGAAATCTGGAGCACGATGTCAGGCTGGGCGATCACGGCAGTCAGGCCGGCCATCAGGGATGCGAGCAGCAGGGTCAGCACGGCAGGCACCTTCTTCGCGATGAGCACGCAGGTCAGTACCGGCACCAGCATCACCCAAGGAGTGATATGGAACGCCGAATGCAGGGCTGCCACGACCTCGTCGGTCTGCGCGACAGATGGCGTGGTGTGCAGCAGGCTGACCACCAGGAACACTATCAAGGCGATGACGAACGACGGTATGGTCGTTATCATCATGTATCGTATATGGGTGAAGAGCGGGGTGTCTGCGCTCGATGACGCCAGTACGGTGGTGTCGGACAGCGGCGAGATCTTGTCACCGAAATATGCGCCCGAAATGATGGCGCCGGCCGTCCATGCGGCCGAATACCCGAGTGCCGAGCCTATGGCCACCATTGCGACGCCGATGGTGGCGATCGTGGTCCATGAGCTGCCGGTCACCACCGACACCAAGGCGCAGATCAGGCAGACCGCGAAGAGGAAGATCGACGGCGAGATGCATTTCAGACCATAGCAGATGAAGGTCGGCACGATGCCGCTGACCATCCAGCTGCCGCCTATCGCTCCGATCAGCAGCAGGATAAGGATGGCGGAGCCTATGCCTTTTATGTTGTTGGAGATGGCGTCCTCCAGCTGCTGCCAAGGACAGCCGTACACAAACATCGCGATGGCGATGACGACTCCGGCCGAAAAGATCAGCGCCACCTGGCTGCCGCCGGAGAGCGCATCTGCGCCGAAACTCCTGATCACAAAGAATATCAGGGCAATCAGCACGAAGATGGGGATCAGCGATACGATCCAGGATGGGGTGGTGTTTCGGGACAAATGACGCATAGGCTACAAAAATAGAGAAAAACGCCCAAGATTTGTCAAAAACGAATAAATTTGTGGTATATGACCCAGGTTCTGAAAAATTACGGCCAGACTCTGCTGCTCCTCGCCGGAGTGGCGGTCGGAGGCTTGTGCGGCGCCGTGTTCGGAGATGCCGCCCATGTCGTCAAGCCTGTCGGCGACATCTTCCTCAACCTCATTTTCGTGCTGATAGTGCCATTGGTCTTCTTCAGCATATCGACGGCCATATCCAAGATGCATTCGCGCGGCAATCTCTGCCGTGTGCTGCTTACCGTGCTTGCGGTGTTCCTGGGGATGACCGTGATCTCGGCCGTGCTTGCGTACATCTCCGTCCGCATCTGGACCCCCCTGGGCAATGTGGACCGCAGCAGCATACTCGGGGCTTTGGCGGCGGACAGCCCCGGCAGGACCGGCAGCATCGCCGATGTGATAGTCAGTTCCCTGACTGTCCCCGATTTCGGCATGCTGCTCTCCAAGTCCAACCTCCTGCCGCTGATCGTATTCGCGGCGCTGACCGGATATGCGGTGAGCGCGACAGGGGAAAAGGACCGTGCGATGGCTGACTGGCTGGAGGCCGGGTCCGAGGTCACGATGAAGATGATGGGTCTGGTGATGTACCTCGCTCCTGTCGGCCTGGGCTGCTATTTCGCCGATACCGTGGCGACCATCGGCAGCCAGCTTTTCGGCGGGTATCTGCGGACATTCGTGATCTATTGCGCGTTGGCGTTGTTCACGTTCTTCGTCCTGAACAGCATCTTCGTCCTGATTGCGAAAGGCACGGACGGGCTCAAGCTCTTCTGGAAGCACATCATAACCCCTGCGGCAACCGCAGCGGCGACTTCCTCCAGCGCGGCTGCCATACCGTCGGCGATCGTCGCGGCAAGGCGCATGGGCGTACGGCAGGAGATCGCGGAAACAGTCATTCCCCTGGGCACCAACATCCACAAGGACGGCTCGGTGATGCTGGCTGTGTTCAAGGTGGTGTTCGTGATGCTGCTCTTCTCGCGTGACATCAGCTCGCCGGGTGCGGCGCTGGGCATCATCGGCATCGCGATAGTCGCCGCGATCGTGCTCGGAGCGGTGCCGAGCGGCGGATTCACCGGCGAGGTGCTGATCTGCTCACTCCTGGGGCTGAGCCCCGAGCTGACGGGAGTCATCGCCGTCATCGCGACCATAGCCGACATGCCGAGCACCGTGCTGAACGCCAGCTCCAACGTGGTCGCCTCGGTGCTCGTCGATCATTTCTCCCGGAAACAGGTTCCGGATCCAGGCGGCATTGAAGATCCCTCTGATTTGCCTGCTGCAGCGCAGTCGCGAAAAGCCGGCCGATAGGGGACAGGTGATTAAGAAAAAAGGATGGCCACCAAGTCCGCAAGGACTTCCTGGCCATCCTTTTTATAGATAGAAATACGTCTTATGCGATGTAGGTGCCGGCGACGGTGTCTCCGCCGTGACCAGTCCAGTTGGTGTGGAAGAATTCGCCGCGAGGCATGTCGGTACGCTCGTAGGTATGAGCTCCGAAGTAGTCCCTCTGCGCCTGAAGCAGGTTGGCAGGAAGTCTGTCGCAACGATATCCATCATAATACTCGAGCGCTGCTGAGAGAGTCGGAGCAGGGATGCCGTTCATGACAGCAGCCGCGATGACATTCCTCCAGCTCTGCTGGGACTCGGCCATCTTGCCCTGGAAATAAGAATCGAGAAGCAGGTTCGCGAGCTCAGGATTCTTGTCGAACGCATCCTTGATCTTGCCGAGGAAGACGCTGCGGATGATGCAGCCGCCTCTCCACATGAGAGCGATTCCACCGTAGTTGAGGTTCCAGCCGTACTCCTTGGCAGCAGCACGCATGAGGGTGTAACCCTGTGCGTAAGAGACCACCTTGGCAGCGAAGAGCGCCTTGCGCAGATCCTCGAGGAACGCCTTCTTGTCACCGGTGAAAAGAGCCGGCTTAGGGCCTTCGAGAATCTTGGAAGCAGCAACTCTCTCCTCCTTCTGGGCAGAAAGGCAACGTGCGAACACAGCCTCGCCGATCAATGTGAGAGGCACTCCCTGGTCGAGGGAAGCGATGGCGGTCCACTTGCCGGTGCCCTTCTGGCCGGCGGTGTCGAGGATATAGTCGAGTACGTACTTGCCGTCCTCATCCTTCTTGGCGAGGATGTCGCGGGTGATTTCGATGAGATAGCTGTCGAGGTCGCCCTTGTTCCACTCGGCGAATGTCTCGTGCATCTCTTCGTTGGTCATTCCGAGGTAGTCCTTCATGATCTGGTAGCACTCGCAGATGAGCTGGATGTCACCGTACTCGATGCCGTTGTGCACCATCTTCACGAAATGTCCGGCGCCGTTCTCGCCCACCCAGTCGCAGCAAGGAGAGCCATCCTCCACCTTGGCGCAGATGCCCTGGAAGATAGGCTTCACGTATGGCCATGCTGCAGGTGATCCGCCCGGCATCATCGAAGGACCCTTGAGAGCACCTTCCTCACCGCCTGAAACGCCTGTGCCGATGTAGAGGAGACCCTTGCTCTCCACGTAAGCAGTACGGCGTGCGGTGTCAGGGAAATGCGTGTTGCCTCCGTCGATGATGATGTCACCAGGAGAAAGAAGAGGGATGAGCTTCTCGATGAAGTCGTCCACAGCCTGTCCGGCCTTGACCATGAGGAAGACCTTGCGAGGGGACTCGAGAGACTCCACGAGCTCCTCGAGGGAATGTGTGCCGATGATGTTCTTGCCCGCGCCGCGGCCACCGATGAACTTGTCCACCTTCTCGACTGTACGGTTGAACACACTGACCTGGAATCCCTTGCTCTCCATGTTGAGGACGAGGTTTTCACCCATCACGGCCAATCCAACGAGGCCGATGTCTGATTTAGCTTTCATGTAAAAAATGTTTTATGTTATTTGACTTTGAATCCAAGTTTTGAGAGGCGCGCTGCCATCTCCTCCGTGCCGCCAAGAAGCGTCACAGTATATGCGGTGAACTCTCTGCGGATCTGATAATCTCCGCGCAGCTTCTCGAAAGAAGAAAGCGAAGCTCTCAGCCTGTCGCTGTCCGCCGTCACGTCGTAGGTGTAGAGAATGGCCTCGGAGAGCACTTCCTGCAGGCTCTTTCCTGCCGCGTCGATGCTGAACTCGAGTGCCTGCTCAGGAGCAGGGATGCCGCTTGCTGTCCATTCTGCAAGTGGCAGCCCGAGATACTGCGCGACGGTGCGTACGCTCATGGTGGTGCCGTTGGCCTTGCCGTCTGCCGAATAGCCGGCTATGTGCGGTGTCGAAAGGTCGAGCAGCGAGACCAGCTCTGGGTCGAGATCCGGCTCGCCTTCCCATACGTCGAGCACGCCTGCCTTGATGGCCTTCGCCTGCAGGGCGGCCTTGAGAGCCTTGTTGTCGACCACCGGACCGCGTGAGGAATTGATCAGGATCTGGTCAGGACGGAGCATGGCGATGCGCTTCTCATCGAAAAGGTGGAGGGTCGAATCCTCGCCCTCTCGGGTCAGAGGCACGTGCACCGTGATGATGTCGCAGCTCCTGACGATCTCGTCGAGTGACACGAATTTGTCAGCGCCTTCCTTGCGTGCGCGCGGAGGGTCGTTGAGGAGCACCTTCATCCCGAGGAGGGATGCGGCTTCGGCCACCTTGCTGCCGACGTTGCCGACTCCCACCACGCCGAGCGTGAGGTCCTCGAACTTGAGGCCGTGACGCTGTGCGAGAGTCACCAGGACAGCTGAGATGTACTGCTTCACCGACCAGGAGTTGCATCCCGGAGCATTTTTCCATACTATGCCGTTTGCCTCGCACCATGCGGTGTCGATGTGGTCGAAACCGATTGTCGCGGTGGCGATCACCTTGACTGAGGAGCCTTTGAGAAGCGCCTCGTTGCAGATGGTGCGGGTCCTGGTGATGAGGGCGTCAGCGTCCTTGACCACCTCCGGGGTGGTCTGTGCACCCGGCAGGTACACTACCTCGGCGTATGGTTCCAGGGCACCCTTCAGGAACGGTATCTTGTTGTCGCAAACTATCTTCATGTTCTATTCGAATCTTGATGGATGCGCCCAGAGACCGAGCGCTGGATTTGAAATGTAATAGATCTCCTCTCCGTCAGGCATGATGTTCCAGCCGTCCTTGAGAGTGTCCAGAGGGTATCTTGCCGTCATCTCGTCGAGGCTGCCGTAGTTGAAGCCGACGCTCTCGATCTACTCGCGGGTCATGTCAGGACCAGGGCAGTAGGTGATGGAGAAGCGGCCTTCGGACGAACCGTGGATGAGGTGCGCCGATGCGCCGAGATTGTCCTGCAGGTCCTTGTTGGCGTTGGTGCACTCCAGGGTATGAGGCGTGCCCTTGTAGCCGTACTTGCGGATAAGTCCGTCGATGGTCTTGTCCTCGCCGAACTCCCTGAGGGCCGGAGCGAGCACGATGAGCTCCGCACCGTCGGCAAGTGCCATCCTGGTGCGGTAAACGGCCTTGTTGCCGAGCCATGTGGTCTTGAACTCCTCCGGATCCAGATAGACGAGGCATTTCTTGATCGGCTTCTCGACCATGATGAAGTTGGTCTCCAGCGACAGGTCGGCCGCTTTCTGGAAGCATTCGAAGTCGTCGCCGATAAAGAGTCCCTTGAGCTCCATCTTGCCGGTCTCCTGGTTCTTGGCGAGCACGGTCTGGATGTAGACGATAGGGAGGTCCTTGATGAAATGGGTCCTTGCGTACTCCATCACGTCGCGAACAGGGGACTTGGCACGTCCCATGATGCGCTCCATGCCGTAGCTCGCGCCGATGAAGTGGCTCTTGTTGATGCCCTCGCTGCCACCGACGCCCACGAATATGTTCTTGGTGTAGTTGGCCATTCCGATAACCTCGTGAGGCACCACCTGTCCGATGGACAGGATGAGGTCGAATGAAGGATCAAGCAGGAGCTTGTTGACCTGGGCCGGCCACGCATAGTCGAGCTTGCCTTCGGAAATCTCATGCACGTATCCGGCCGGCACTTCGCCGACTGTCACCACGTCGTTCCTCCAGTCATGGACGCGGAACTTGTCCGCCGGGACATGGCCGTACATGGTCTTGATCTGCTCCGGAGTCATCGGCACGTGTGTGCCGAGCGCCGGCATGACGTCGGTCAGAGTGTCTCCGAAATAGTCGTAGACCATCTCGGTGATGGGACCTGCATACGAATTGAAACGCGTGAAATCCGGCGGAATCGCCAGAACGCGGTTCTTGCGGCCCATCTTGTCGAAGGTCTCCTTCAAAATCGCGCGGACCTCGTCCGCGGAGATGTTGTCGGTCTTTGAACCTCTTGCGAAATACAGCATGGCTCCACTATCTCTTTACGCGGGCGTTGCCCTGCCAGATGCTCCAGATCTGCTCCTCGTCGGCCGGCTGTGCGTAGTCGGTGAGGAAGGTGGTTGCGAGAGCGCCGCTCGCCCAGCCGAACTGGCAGCACTGCTCAGGCTCCCAGCCCTTGAGGATACCGTAGAGAAGTCCTCCGACGAATCCGTCGCCGCCGCCGATGCGGTCAAGCACGTGGATCTCGCGTGGCATGATGACATGCCAGTTGTCCTCCTCGAGCATGATGGCACCCCAGTTGTGGCTGTTGGTGTTGTTGACCTGGCGGAGCGTGGTGGCGAATACCTGTGCGTTCGGGTACTGGGCCTTGACGCGGGTGATCATCTCCTTGAATCCGTCGATCTTGGCGGCGATGTCCTTGCCGCCGGCCTCAGGACCTTCGATGCCGAGGCAGAGCTGGAAGTCCTCCTCGTTGCCGATGAGGATGTCGGAGTAGCTTGCAATCTCTGAGAAGATGTCGTGGAGCTCCTGCTCGCGGCCCTTCCAGAATGAAGCGCGGTAGTTGAGGTCGAAGCTGATGCGTGTGCCGTACTTCTTGGCGGCACGTGCGAGCTCGAGGCAGAACTGGCTGGTCTCAGGACTGAGTGCTCCGATGAGGCCGGAAAGATGGATGATCTGCACTCCTTCCTGTCCGAAGATGCGGTCGAGGTCGAAGTCCTTGACGTTCAATGTGCGGCCGACTTCACCGGCGCGGTCATTCCACACGCGCGGACCACGGCTGCCGTAGCCGCTGTCAGCGATGTTGATCTGGTGACGGTAGCCCCAAGGGCCTCCCTGCTCCACGTCCACTCCTTCGTAGTCCATTCCGCGGCTCTTGAGGTTGGCCTTGATGAAATGGGCGAACGGGCTGCCCTTGACGAAGGTGGTCAGCACCTTCACCGGCAATCCGAGGTATGAGGAGATGCTGGCGACGTTGGTCTCGGCACTGGTGGCCTGGAGCTTGAAGGAGTCGCTGCTGTGGACCGGCTGGCCGGCATCAGGGGTGATGCGCAGTCCCATGCTGGTAGGGACGATGAGCGCATACTTGCAATTGGGTTTGAGTTGGATGTTCATATCGCTTGTGTTTTAATTTATTTATTTCAAGTATTTGTATATCAATTCTATAGGATGTGCTGCGCGGACTCCGGTGCCGTCCAGTATCTGCTGCCTGCACGAGGTGCCCGGAGCCAGCACGAAGGTCGGGACGCCGGCCGTCGCCGTGTCCACCGCCTTCCTGACCGCAGGGAAGAGGACCATCTCGCCGATGGAGATGGAGGTCCTGTAGTGCTCTTTCTCGTATCCGAAGGAGCCGGCCATGCCGCAGCATCCGGACGGTATCACGTTGACCTTGGCGCCGGACAGCAGCGACAGCGCCTCCACCGTCTTCCCCACGCCGACCAGCGCTTTCTGGTGGCAGTGGCCATGCAGGAAGACCCGCATCTCATCGGACTTGAACGACTCCCGACCGATCCTGCCGGCGGCCATCTCCCTGCACAGGAATTCGTCGAAAAGCAGGCAGTTCGCAGCGAGTCCGCGGGCTTTCTGCCGCTTCTGCGCCGGCACCAGGTCCGGGTATTCGTCCCTGAACGAGAGTATGCATGACGGCTCGATGCCGACCAGAGGCTCTTCCTCCGAGACGATGTCTCCCAACAGGTCGACGTTGCTCTCCGCGATTGCGGCGGCGCGCTTCAGACAGCCCTTGGAGATGGCTGCGCGGCCGCTTTCCCTGTGGCGCGGCACTTCGACCGCGTATCCGAGAGCGATGAGCAGGCGTGCGAAGGTCAGTCCGAGCTCCGCTTCCTGCCGGTTTGTGAATTCATCGGCGAAAAGATAGACTTTGCGCCGTAACTTTCCAGTGTCCGCGGCCGCCATCTCTTTCTTGACCAAGCTGCGCATGCTGCTGCGGCTCAGGGTCGGTATGCGGCGTTCTGCCGCGAAATGGAGGACGGACTTGATGATCGCGGACGACCAGCGGGCCGTCGCGAAATAGTTGTACAGCGGCCGTACGATGGCGCCGAGACGCTCGAATGCCGCGATCCTGGAGACGAGCAGCGGCCTGAGCGGCGTGTGTGAAGCGTCATAGCTCTGCTGCAGGAGTTCGGCCTTGAGCCTGGTGAGGTCGACGTTGGACGGACATTCGCCGCGGCAGCCCTTGCAGGAAAGGCAGCTGTCCAGCACCTTGAGCAGCTCGTGGTTGCGGAAGATACTTCCTCCCTGGCGGCCGATGGCCTCGAACGCCTCGCTGGATGTGCCCCTGCTGAGGATTTCGCGTATCACGTTGGCCCGTGCGCGCGTGCTGCGGGTCTCATCGCCCGAGACCCTGTAGGCCGGGCAGATGGTGCCGCCGGCCAGGTTGGTCTTGCGGCAGTCCGCGCTGCCGTTGCATTGCTCGACCGAGCATAGGAGTGCGTGCGCCTGCGAACGGACCGGACTCGCTCCGGCCACCTTGCATTCGTCGAATGCCGCACGCCAGTTGAAGTATGTCTTGTCGGAGGACAGCTCCTCCTCCACGGCGCTGACGGTGATCCCGCTGCCGCGCAGGAATTCGTCCATCGGAGGAGTGTCCACGATCTTGTGCATGTTGAACACGCCCGTCGGGTCCCAGCGCAGCTTCACCTCCTCCATCATGTGATAGACTTCGTGGCCGTACATCAGGGGGATGAACTCGCCCCTCAGACGGCCGTCGCCGTGCTCGCCGCTCAGGCTGCCCTTGTGTTTGCGGACCAGCATCGCGGTGCGTTCCGCCACTTCGCGGAAGAGTCGTCTTCCTTCGGCGGTCTTGAGGTTCAGGATCGGCCGCAGATGCAGCTCGCCGGTGCTGATGTGGCCGTAGAACACGCATTGCAGGCCCAGCTCGTCGAGCATCTCCCGGAAGTCGCTGATGTATGCCGGGAGTCTTTCGGGTGCGACCGCGGTGTCTTCGATGACCCCGACAGGTTTGGCATCTCCCTTCATGCCGCTCAACACGCCCAGACCGGCCTTGCGCAGGTCCCAGACCTTGGCGACCTCGGAGCCGTAGACGCGTGTGCAGTCATATACGAGTCCCGAACCGAGAAGGTCCTTCTCGAGTGCTGCGGCTCTTTCGTCCAGGTCGTCGCCGTAGAGTTCGGTCACAAGCAATGCGGCCGGTTCTCCTTTGACGAAGAACAGGTTGCCGCTCTGGCTGGCACTCTGCCGGCTGAGCTCGAGTATGCGCCCGTCGATCAGTTCGACTGCGGCTGGCGAATGCTTGAGCGCGGTCAGGTTGGCGAGGAAGCTCTTGTCCAGCGAGTCGCAGTGCGCACAGACGACCATCCTGCCGGCGGGCGGCAGTTCGTCAAGCGAAAGCTTGATCTCGGTGATGAATGCGAGCGTGCCTTCCGAACCGGCGAGCAGCTTGCAGAGGTTGATGGAATGCGGCAGGTCCTCTATGACCTCGTCGATCGCATATCCGCAGCTCCTGCGTTTGAGTGATTTGTCCGGGAAGTTGGTTTCGAGCAGCTCGACCGTCTGCGGGTCGGCCGCCCAGTTGATGAGCTGGGAGTAGATGCGTCCTGCGAGCGAATGGCTCTCGGATGCCCAGAACTTTGGACCGAAGCGCTGCTCCAGCTCCTGGATGGTGTATTCCTTGAACACCTCCACTGAGCCGTCCGCCAGCACGCCCTTGGCCTCAAGCACATGGTGGCGTGTGCTGCCGTAGATGAGCGAATGTGTGCCGCAGGAGTTGTTGCCGAACATGCCTCCCACGCAGCAGCGGCTGGTGGTGGATGTCTCTGGGCTGAAGAACAGCCCGTATGGTTTCAGGGCGGCGTTCAACTCATCCCTGATCACTCCCGGCTCCACGCGGACCCATTTCTCCGCGGCGTTGATCTCGAGGATGCGGGTCCAATGTCTGCTGACGTCCGCAACGATGCCGTGTCCCACGACCTGACCGGCGATGGAGGTGCCGCCGGCCCTCGGGATCAGGAAGGTCCCGTTCTTGGCTGCGGTGGCGACCAGGTCCACCACGTCCTGCACGTCCGCGGGGTATGCCACTCCCTTGGGCATCTCCCGGAACGTGCTGGCGTCAGTGGAATACGCGATCTTGTGCAGACTGTCAGTATAGATCATGTCGGCTGCGTTGCTCCCGTCTTCGAGACAGGTTTGCTGTCAGCAGGAGCGTCTGATCTAGATGCTGAATGAGTTGAAGCCTCCGTCGACTACGGCGACAGTGCCGGTGACGCCCTGAGATGCGTCAGAAGCCAGATAATGGAGGGTGCCGAGGAGTTCGTCAGCCTCGAGGAAGCGGCCGAATGGAGTGTGGCCGAGGATCTGGTGTGAGCGCTCTGTGAGGGATCCGTCAGGGTTGGTGAGGAGGCTGCGGTTCTGGTTGGTGAGCAGGAAGCCAGGAGCGATGGCGTTGACTCTGAGGCCTTCGCCGAACTTGATGGCGAGCTCGCCTGCGAGCCACTGTGTCCAGCTGGCTACACCTGCCTTTGCTACTCCGTAACCTGCCACTCTGGTGAGAGGGCGGAACGATGACATCGAGCAGAAATTGATGATCGAGCCCTTCTTCTGCTCAACCATTGCCTTGGCGAATACCATGGTAGGGATGATCGTACCGAAGATGTTGAGCTCGGTGACCTGCTTGATCGCATCGATGTCGAGGTCGAAGATGGTCTTGTCTGGAGCGACGTTGGCTGCTCCGAGGTTGCCTCCAGCTGAGTTGAGGAGCACGTCCACTGTGCCGTATGCGGCTATGATGTCCTTGAGGTTCTGCTCGAGGTTCTCCTTGCTCATCACGTCAGAAGCGAGGAACATGGCCTCTCCGCCTTCCGCCTTGATCTCAGCTACGGTCTTCTCGGCTTCCTCACGCCTTTTCTCGCGTGCGAGGAGGACGACCTTGCAGCCCTGGGCTGCGAAATACTTGATTGCTGCTGATGCGATGACGCCGCAAGCGCCGGTCACGACGACGACCTTGCCCTTGATGTCGAAAAGATTTGTTGCCATAGTGCTATTGTAGTGTTTGTTGATTGTCAATGCTGCTGGTCAGTCATTCTGAAAAAAGTTGGTAATCTTTCTGAATCTTGTTTGGTCTTTTGAAGATGTCATTCAGTCACGTAGCCCGCTACGCTCCTTCATTCCAAATCCAAAATCCACAAAACAATCTTTCAAAATCAATATCTACTTATTCTTTCTTCAGTCCTTGAAGCGTCTGCTGCAAGGCAGATTTAACCAGATACAAATATACCACAAATAATCCGAGAATGCCATACTTGGTCATCTTTGTTTAGTCCCGGAGTCGATCATCC
The DNA here is from genome assembly GCA_045627265.1 of Candidatus Cryptobacteroides sp. Taxonomy (GTDB): domain Bacteria; phylum Bacteroidota; class Bacteroidia; order Bacteroidales; family UBA932; genus Cryptobacteroides. The sequence continues at coordinate 6,255 of JAZQNI010000102.1, read as the reverse complement.
GGATCATGCCGACCCCTCCAAGATGCTCCAGGACGATTCTTCGCTGCTGTTCCCTCAGATGTAGTCTTTGCCAAACTTCGGCGGATATCAGCTTAATCACGTCGCTTTAGAAATTCGTTCCGGCAAACTTTTGTCTCCACTTCCAGCCGGGATGGCACAGTGGTTGTGGCGGGTAAGTGATTGAAAATCAACTAATTCAACACATGAGGGGTACCTTTGCAGCATACCCCTCATGTCGCTTATTTGCTGACTATCAGCATGTTATCCGCCATTGCTATAAGTGAAGGAATTTTTTTATCTGCATCGGGTCAGCTCCAGCACATGAGAAAATGAAAGAAAGGCGCTCAATTTCCGATGGCTCCAGCAATTCCATGCAAATTCTTTCCATATCGTATCCGGCATCTCTCATGATAGTTATCATCCGTGTATAAATCTGGTAATTCTCGATATCTTCCGGTATTTCATACTCGGCGCCGGAATTAGATTGCATGACCATCAAGGCATTCTCATAATGCCCACCGAACGATGATGACACGAAGTCATAGTCCAGACTAATGTATTTCGATATTATGTAGTCGATCATCTTTTTTTTCTCTTGTCTGCTCAACCCGGAATAAATTTGATTCTGCCTTTCATAGTTCAATGGCAATCCTTCGCCATGGAAATAGTTGCATAGTCGGATAGATCTTCTCATTGGTTTCGATTCTTCAGATAGATGAATCGCGGACGAAAACGGATTCCGGTCATTCCGGTACGGGATGAAATTCCAACGATATGATCCAACGTCATCACACAAGCCCCCAACAACAGGATTATTAGCTATATAGACAATGTTTTCTCGGATCTTTTTCCCGCTTGTTTTCGGGGCGTAGCCGAACGGAGACTGGAACAGCGGGCCGCTCCTGCCATGGTAGCGGTTATAATTTGAGGCGAATTGTGAATTGAGTTCCGAATGGAATCGACGGAATGTCTTTATGTCCGGTACGATTTCCTGCGAATGGGTATGATTCGGCATCAAGCAAAGCGAAGAAGTCCGGATGGAGTATTTCCGTCCCAAAGAAAAATATAATGTCGAGTAGAAAATACAGTCTTTGACCGAATAGAATACAATGTTTCCGTTCAAGGCCTTGGAATAAACATGGTGTGGAAAACCTGCCTTGAATTTTTCAGAATGCCTTCCCCTCATAATCTCCTGTTCTTGTCTGTCAATGGTTCTGATATAGCGAAACGTAGATGAAAGCTCTTGGCTTCATTCTCGCTGCCGTTCAAAGATAAGCAAAAAAAACAAAGTTTAGTATTGTGGCGGATAACTTATTGACTATCAGTGCATAAAACACTTGAGGGGTGCTTCAGGAAAAGGCCCCTCGATGCGTTAAAATGCTGATAGTAAAGCATTTGTCCGCCACGCGAATTTGCGGATTTTGTTTTACGCGATCATTTCGGCTGGACCGGTGAGGTAGATGTCGGTCGCGACCGGAAGGGAGTTGTCTTCTGGAAATGAAAAGAGGGAATCGCCGGCCGTGACCGGGAGGGATTCTTCGGCCGGAGTCGGGCAGAAGGTGTCACCGGCAGTAACTGCTGAGAAGGAATCTCCGGTAGGAACTGGGGCGGAAGAATTATTGAACGAAGGGGATAAGGAATCTCCTGCCGGAGTCGGGCAGGAAGAACCGTTTGTTGGAACGGAAAAGAGGAAATTGTCTGCTGGAGTTGAGGAGAGGAAATTTCCGGCCAGAGCTTGGCAGGAAGTGCTGTTTGCGGAGGTTTGTGAGGAGCCGCGTTGTGGGGGGGCGGGCTTGAAGTCCACCTGGAGGAAGCCTCCGCGGGTCTGGATGTCGTAATGGACTCCTGGGGAAACGGTCTTTTCCGCCATCGGCACGTTACCGTTTCCCGAGGCCTCGCATCCGTTTCCGAGTTCTGCCGCTTTGCCGGCACAGCAGCCTGTTCCTGCTGTTGCGCAGCCGCTGCCGGTCCCGCCGGGAAGCACAGATCCGCTGCTGCGGAGATATTCGACCACGGCGGCCGCGGACACGCCTGTCCCGCATGCCAGCGTCTCGGCCTCGACCCCCTTCTCGAAGGTCCGCACGACCAGCACATTGTCTTCGCCTATGCCCACGAAATTGATATTCGCCCCCTGTGGTGCGAACGCCTCATGCCACCTTAGCCTGCGGCCGATGGTGGCAACGTCGGCCGATTCCACAGCCTCGACCGAATGCATGAACTGCACGAAATGGCGGGTGCCTGTGTCAATGAAGAAGCCGTTCAGCGACGGCAGGGAGCGGAATCCGCAGGCGTCGGCCATCTTCAGCCGGACAATGCGGCGCCGGCCGTCGGTGGAGAGGATTCTGGCCGTGTGTATGCCGTCCGGCGCCTCGAAAACGTATTCCCCAGACTTGGCCGCAAACTTGTCTGAAACCGGAACTTCCGAACCGGCCGATGCCTTTGATTCCGAGGCCGAACCCGCCCCCAAAGCCGAACTCACCTCCGAAGCCGAATCGAGAACTTCCCCTGAAGCCTCCCCGGCCGGCGCTATGCCGCAGTCCGCGGCGAACGCCACTATGCAGCGGCCGCCGTTGCCGCACATCATGCCCGAACTGCCGTCCGGGTTGAAGAATTCCATGCGGAAATCGAACCTGGCGCTGTCCGTCAGCAGAATGACACCGTCGGCGCCGGTCCTGCCGTCGGCCGCCACGAATCCGTCCGTGCGGCTGCACAGCTCCTTGATCCGCGCCGGGGTGCGCAATGCATCAGCCTCGGCCTCGTCAGCGAGCGTACGGCTGCAGCAGAGCGCGGCCGGCTTCCGCACACGAAGGTCGGCCAGGATGAAATCATTCCCGGCACCGGAATATTTGTACAGCTTGACAGCCATCACTCGGGGAGTTACATTCGCACGATGTGCGCACCCAGGGCATTGAGACGCCCTTCGATGTCCTCGTATCCGCGGTCGATCTGCTCTATGTTGTCGATGGTCGAAGTGCCGTTGGCCGACATTGCGGCGAGCAGCATGGCGATACCGGCGCGGATATCAGGAGAGGTCATCCTGCCGGAACGGAGCGTGATCTTGTGGTCGTGGCCGATGACGACGGCGCGGTGCGGGTCGCAGAGGATAATCTGCGCCCCCATGTCGATGAGCTTGTCCACGAAGAACAGACGGCTCTCGAACATCTTCTGGTGGATGAGCACGCTGCCCTTGCACTGGGTGGCCACCACGAGCATGACGCTGAGCAGGTCAGGCGTGAGGCCCGGCCACGGTGCGTCGGCCAGGGTCATGATCGACCCGTCGATGAATGATTCGATCTCGTAGCTGTCCTGACTCGGCACGAAGATGTCGTCTCCGCGCTGCTCGAGCTTGATGCCGAGCCTGCGGAAGCATTCCGGGATGATGCCCAGGTTCTCCCATGAGACGTCAGCGATCGTGAGCTCGCTCTGCGTGATGGCGGCGAGTCCGATGAATGACCCGACTTCGATCATGTCCGGGAGCAGGGTATGCTCGGCTCCGCCCAATGACTCCACGCCCTCGATGGTGAGCAGGTTGGAGCCTATGCCGCCGATCTTGGCGCCCATAGAACTGAGGAGTTTGCAGAGCTGCTGGACATATGGTTCGCAGGCCGCGTTGTAGATGGTGGTGGTGCCCTGTGCAAGCGTGGCCGCCATCACGATGTTGGCTGTACCGGTCACGGAAGCCTCGTCAAGCAGCATGTAGGAGCCTTTGAGGCGGTCGGGAGCGGTCAGGTGGTAGGCGCAGAGTTCGGAGTCATATTCGCAGCGGGCGCCGAGCTTGATGAAGCCGTCGATGTGTGTGTCGACCCTGCGCCGGCCGATCTTGTCTCCGCCCGGTTTCGGGAACCAGGCTTCGCCGAAGCGCGCCAGAAGCGGTCCGACCACCATCACCGAGCCTCGCAGGGAAGCGCACTTCCTCACGAAGGTGGCGCTGCAGATGTAGTCGCGGTCGATCCTGTCGGCCGTGAAGCTGTACCGGCCTTTGGAGATGCGCATCACCTGCACACCCATGCCTTCGAGCATGGCGATCAGGTTCTTGACATCTAGGATCTCCGGGATGTTGGAGATGGTCACGTTGCCGCTGGTGAGCAGCACCGAGCTGATGACCTGCAGGGCCTCGTTCTTGGCGCCCTGTGCCTTGATCCTGCCACTGAGCTTGTGGCCGCCTTCTATGACGAATGAACTCATACGCTGTTATTCCGTTATATGTTCGACTTCCGGGCTGAGGACCACTCCGAAGCGCTCCCGCACGGTGTCGATTATGTGGTTTTCCAATTCCAGCACGTCCTGCGGGGTCGCGCTGCCTGATGAGTTGACGATGACCAGCGGCTGCTTGTCGTAGGTCGCCGCTCCTCCGCGGGCCGCGCCCTTGAGCCCGCTCTTGTCGATGAGCCAGGCTGCAGGAACCTTGATCATGCCGCCGTCCAGGATGAAATGCGGCACGGTGGCCGAAGGACCCAGCAACTCGCGCGCCACGTCGATTATGTGCGCGAACTGGATGGCGGGGATGACGGGGTTCTTGAAGAATGACCCTGCGCTGCCGATGTCCTGGGGATCAGGGAGCTTGAGCCTGCGGACGCCGATGATGGCCTCGCGCACCTGCATCGGAGTCAGGCCTTCCGGCTGCTCGTCGGCGCTGAGCCCGAGAGCCTCGCGCACGCCCTTGTACTCCAGTTTCGGGCTGTATTTGCGTGTGAGGTGGAAAAGCACGCTCGTGACGATGTAGCGGCCTCCGGCATGCTTGAAAAGCGAATCCCTGTAGCCGTAGGCGCAGTCAGGCGTGCGCAGCGTGATCTTCTTGCCGGTCTGGCGGTCGAAGCATACGACTCCCGAAATGATGTCCTTGACCTCGACGCCGTACGCGCCGATGTTCTGCACGGCCGCGGCACCGACTTCGCCCGGTATGAGCGAAAGGTTCTCAGCTCCCCAGTAGCCCGCCTCGCAGGCCTTGGCGCAGAATTCGTCGAAGGTCACGCCCGCTCCCACGGCCATAAACACCTCGTCGAGCCCCATGTCTATGTACTTGACGAACTTGACGGCCGAATGGAGCACCGTCCCCGGGAAGTCGCCGGTGAAGAGCAGGTTGCTCCCGCCGCCGATGTGCATTACCGGTTGCGGAAGTGAGTCGAAATCAAGGGTCTCCAGATCCTTGACGCTGTCGTACTCGACAAAACAGGCGCAGGACACGCCCATGCGGAACGTGTTCATCGCCGACAAGTCCTTATGCTCCTCTCTTCTGATCATCGCGACATTCTTCAATCTCACAAAAGTAGCAATAAAATCTTATATTTGCATTCAAACGATTCACCATGTACGAAGTCACCAAAGTCAAGGATGAGACCACCCCGGAGGGGATAAGGGTAATATATGCAAACACCTGCAGGGAGGTCTGCTCGCAGCAGGTGGCCGTCGCCGTCAAGGATGGCGTCATACTCGAAGCGGCGTTTGCCGGGGGCTGCTCGGGCAACACCCAGGGCATCTGCAAACTGGTCGTCGGAATGAAGGTCGAGGACGCTGTGTCCCGTCTGGAAGGCATACGCTGCGGGTCCAAGGAGACAAGCTGTCCGGACCAGCTGGCAAGGGTCCTCAAGTTCTTCCAGTAAGGCAGATCCCTGCCGTCAGATAAGTTTCAGCAGCTCCTGTGGATCTGCGTCGGGGAGGGACTGGCGTATCTTGGCGATGATGGCGTCGCGGGATTCCTCCGGAGAGCAGTCCAGGGCTGCGGTATCGGAGCTTTCATCGATGAACTTGGCCCAGAAAGGCTCGTCCTTGCCGGCGGAATAGCTCTCGAACAGCTCGTCCGGGGTCGTGATGGAAGACTTCTGCCAGCCCTTGTATTCCAGGTTCGGCCCGCGGTAGACCCTTCTGAAGTCTCCCACGACCGTCCATGTGCCCATTTCCAAGTATTGGTTGAGGTAGTCGGCGACCGGCCGCTTCACTTCCGGTAGCAGATATTTCTCCATGCAGCCCTTGATGCGGCCGCGCTCCTCGGGCGTCGTACGTTCGGTGAGAATCTTCCTGACATCGCTCCCTTCGACGCTGCCGTACTCCTTGATCGCGCCAAGCAGGATCGGGGAGAACTGGCGGTAGGGCTGGTCCATATGGGTGCGCCCGGCGTACTCCTCGCCGACCGCCAGCCTGTATTTCGGCTGGCTGCGCCTCCAGTTCATCAGGTGCCTGTACCATTCGACGGTGGCGAACGCCGCCTTGTTGCGGATGAATTTGCCGTAGGCGATGTCGCCCTCTGCGATCACCTCG
>JAZQNI010000101.1:0-8787 GCA_045627265.1 Candidatus Cryptobacteroides sp. | reverse complement strand
AGCCTCCAGCTCTTCTTCGGCTTTTGATTCTTGTGCTTTCATGATTCTTTGAGGAGAGCCCTTTCCTTGCTCCGCCTCAAAGTTAGCAATCCATTCCTGCATTTGACGTCTTGATAGCGGAACAAGATTCATTTTTTCAATGTTGTACGGTGGAAGCCCTGTCTTCTGGTGGATTTCTATCACTTGATGATTGTACTTCCGCTGTAGTTCAGTGTGTATTTTCATAAAGATTAACCCTTCATTTGTGAGTCAACCTTTTTCAGTTAAAGACAATACGGCTCCAGCGGGAAACAATTCAGCCTTTTATTTCCGGATTGAGCTATTCCGAGGGCAAACGGAAAAAAACCGGCGATTTGTTGCCGAACCAGGGCAAAACCGGAAACATTTTGCCGATATTTTTCCGAGAAGGCTGTCGATGTGGGCAATCGGGAAACATTCAAGTGTTTCCTTTCCAATTCCGGCTTCGGCGGGAAACAGATCAGCCTTTTCTTTCCAGAAGACATTCCTGCAATGAGTGGGGCGAATCGTAAAGTCAATCTCGTAATCAATGGCACGCATTCTAAGTACCTGTAGCAAGGGTATGTGATTACGACAGCTCACTGGAGGCCAGTCGTAATCAGCACACCCCAATAGAGCACCCTGTGAAGCCGGTTCCTGATTACGAGATTGTGTTTACCTATACATGGAATTCACAAAAAGGGAGATAGTATCCAGTCATGAGCGCCGCAGCATTCAGCTTAAGAAACAAAGTGCCCGCAATCCGAACAAGAGACACATCCATCCCCGATTAGCCCAATGCAGCCAATCCCCTATCATCCAACCACTTACGCCATTAGCCTTGCGTCAAATTGCGCAAGGCAAAAGAACTAATAGACTGACAATCAAGCAGTTGAATGCCAGCACTAATCGCAGCCATAAACAAGCAGGATCATAAGCTGGGCCGGTAACGAGGAGCATGGGCTGGCGTTGCTAATCTGCGGAAAAACTTATATTTTTGTTTCAGGTATGGAGGGCTGTCTGTACATAGAAGTGATCTTGCCGGTCAAACTGGCTTGGAATCCTGTTTACAGGGTGCCTGGATTATTTCTGACCCAAAGTGCAACAGCGGCCGGAGATATAGCCAAGGCTGAAGACTGCGCCGGAGCCTCAATTTCGGTCAATGTCGGACACGATGCCGAGGCCACAAATGGCATCAAGATCGGGGACAGGGTCAGCGTGCGATTGCATGGAAGGTTGCTGCCCGGCGTGGTAAGTGCCATACTGCCGGCGTCTGGATTCGGGGCAGGCTCGAACAACGGTGGAGTCACGGCCAACGATAAAGGCAACACCTACGACGACGGAAAGATCTACGGCGACTGCAAGGACAACGGCAGCAACAAGACCGGCATCGACGGCAAGGACAGCGGCAGAAACAAGACGGTTGTCGAAAGCATTACCAACAACGACGGCTTATCCGGCAGCGAAGGTAAGGGATACGGCAGCGGCATCAAAACAAAAATCGAAATCAAGACCGACATCGACTGCAAGGCCAACGACGGAGCCATGACCAACATCGAAGGCAAGGTCATGGAGCTTGACTCCGGCAAGATCCATGATATCGTCAGCATCGACCGGCATCTCGAGTCGGTGACGCCGGAGGAGATCAAGCTATGGCAGTTCATGGCGGAGTATTACCTCTGCACAGTCGGCGAAGTGTTCAAATGCGCATACCCATCCGGCAAGGTGAAGAGCGAGCAGACGGCGGCCCGGGTCGCAGCGAGGGCAGAGGAATCCGCCAAGCGCAAGTCACAGGAAAGACGGGAGAAGGCCGGACGTGCCATCGAGCGGCTGCATTCGCGGATCGAGACCAGGGTCAAGGCACTCGAAGGGAAGCACAGCGAAACCGTCACCGCACGTCTGAACGCCGAACTGGAGGCGCTCAGGGCTGAATTGGCCGAAGCGGAAGCGGAGCTCAAGACACTGAACGAAGGCCAAACACAAAAGGCACTGAACGGAAGCACAACGCCCGAGGCACTGTGCGAAAAACAAGAGCTCAAGGCACTGTGCGGAGACACAGCGCCCGAGACCGGCATCCAGCAGGCACAGACGACAGTCATTGCGCCAGAAATCGACCCCGGAATCAAGAAACTCCTGAATCCAGGTAAGCCGCTGCTGGTCAGAGCACTGGGCCGCAGCACACTGTATCAGGCACTCGAAATGGAGTGCATCAGCCGCGGCCGGAGCGTGCTTCATCTCGTCCCTGACATCGCATTCACGGAGGAGCTGGAAGACAGGATGCGCACGACATTCGGCGGGAGCCTGCTGCTCTATCATTCGAGGCAGACCGAGGCAAGCCGGCGGGACACGGCAGATGCGCTCCGGCATTCATCCGGACCGAGGGTCATACTCGGCACAAGATCGGCCATCTTCCTGCCATTCAAGGACTTGGGGCTGATCATCGTGGACGAGGAGCAGGATCCGTCATACAAGCAGGACTCCCCTGCTCCACGCTACAACACACGCGACACCGCGGTCGTACTGGCGCAGATCCACGCTTGTCCGCTGATACTCGGAAGCGTGACTCCGTCGCTCGAGACGGTGCACAACTGCGTGAGCGGACGGTTCAAACTCTGGGAGTCCGACGAATGCCGCAGGCTCGGCGAAGTGACAGTCATCGACACCGCGGCCGAGCGTCGCAAACGCGGTATGGTCGGACAGTTCTCGCGCAAACTGCTGGCGGAGATCGACTTGACCCTGCAAGGCGGCGGGAAGGTGGTCCTTCTGCGTGGCTGGGGTTCGACTTCCGATACGGCGGCCGAGATCGCGGGGATATTCGCCGGATGCAAGGTTGCACATGACGAGCCTGAAGGTGAATGGGACATCCTGGTCGGCACGGTCGCAGGCACCAAGAGGATGTCGCTTCCTGACGGCTGTCTGCTGGCGTTCCTGCAGGCCGACACCTTGCTCGGGGCCCCGGATTTCAGGGCGGACGAGCGCGCCATGCAGGTGTTCGACCGCTTCCGGATGAAGTGTGCAGGTGGTCGGTTCATAATACAGACATCGCGCTCCGAGCATCTTCTGATGCAGGAAAGTGCGTCCGATGAACGTTATCGCTGGCTGCTCGAGGAGCGTCAGGCGTTCGGTTATCCGCCGTATTCCAGAATCGTGGACATAGTGCTGCGGGATGCCAACGAGAAGCGTCGCGAGCTGATGGCCAGGGCGCTCGGGCGTAGTCTGTCCGAGGCAGGATTCGTGCCGGGGCGTATAGACAAAACCGGCCGTCGGGATGTTGCCGACAGCCGGAATGTAGATGTCATACTTCGTGTCCCGATATTGCGCGACAAGTCTTTCGGTGTGCGCAAGGGGGAGCTTCGCAAGTTGGTCGAGGGTTTCGAGGGCGCGCGCCATTACAGCGGTTTCATCCACCTCGACGTCGATCCACAGTAACAGGCAAAACGCTTTTCGGCAGTACTGTTCAGGAAACGTCTCGCTCCGCTCGACCCCACCGCAAGCGGTCCCCCCTCTTACATTGCCGAGGTCGCGATGGGACACAGCAGGCATTTTTATGCCTGCGGCCGGAGCAGCAGGGCTTTAGCCCGCCGGGATGGCATGGTTTCCTTGAACAGTACTGCCGAAAAAGCAACAGTCACTGTGCTGTCTAAGGACTAAAGGCCGTTCTTGATGCGGTCTTCGGCGAAGTTGCGGGCGATGATGCCCTCAGGGAGGCCGGAAGCCTTGGACTCCTCGACAATCCAGCTGATCGTGTTGTAGATGTTCTCAACCTGCTTGAGGACCTTCTCCTTGTCATATACGGTGAAAGCCTCCTGGGCTGCGTTGATGACACCGCCACCGTTGATGATGAAGTCCGGAGCATAGAGGATACCCTTATTGAAGAGGATCTGGCCGCACTCGTCATCGAGAAGCTGGTTGTTGGCTGCACCGGCGATAGCACGGCACTTGAGCTGAGGCAGGGTGATATGGTTGATGGTAGCACCGAGAGCGCATGGAGACAGGATATCGCATTCGGTAGCGTAGATCTCGTCGTCAGATACTTCCTTAGCGCCCCACTGCTCTACAGCGACGGCCATGTTCTTACGGTTGGAATGGGTTGAAACGATGAGATCGGCGCCGGCTTCATGGAGCTGACGGGCGAGGTCGAAGCCAACGTGTCCGAGACCCTGGAGAGCGATCTTCACTCCGTGGAGGTCGTCTGTGCCGTTGAGTTTGTTGGCGATGGCCTTGATACCGCAGAATGTACCGTAGGCGGTGAAAGGAGACGGGTCGCCGCTGACGTTCTCACGGCCGACAACATACTGAGTCTTGTGGAGGACCTGGTTCATGTCGTCAGTGGTGGTGTTGACGTCCTCAGCTGTGTAGTAGCAGCCGCCGAGGCTCTCTACAGCCTCACCGAACGCCTCGAACAGAGCCTCGCTCTTCTGGGAAGGAGAAGCGATGATGACGCCCTTGGCGCCGCCGCAAGGAAGGCCGGCAGCAGCGTTCTTGTGGCTCATGCCGCGAGAAAGACGGAGCACGTCGAACAGTGCGTCGCCGAGGTGGTTGTACGGATAAAGACGGCATCCGCCGATAGCCGGACCGAGCTTGGTATTGTGGACCGCGATGATCGCGTGAAGTCCTGCTTTTTCATTGTTGACGAACAACACTCTCTCGTGCTGATACTCGCTGATAAGGTTTAATGATGCTGACATAACTCAAAAGATATATTAACCGCCGTAAATGTACTCATTTATTTGTTTGTTTTTCACAAATTTTTAACTTTATTTGTATTGAGTTTGTCAATTATCGGTTAGTTATGGATGTTTCATCTACATCGGGGTCCCAGGTCAGGATCGCTGAGGTTGCGACACGTATCAAGGAAATGAGGGGCATCATGGGCCTCTCGACCACCGACATCGCGGCCATGGCGCAGGTCAGCGAAGACCAGTATATCAAGTACGAATCCGGCCTTGAGGACCTTCCGTTTTCTTTCATATACAGTTGTGCGAAGATTTTCAACATGGAGCTCACCGAGCTCCTGGAGGGAAACAACGCCCGCCTGTCCTCCTTCACCATCACCAGAAGGGGCAAAGGCCAGCTGACATCCAAGGATGAGGGCATCGAGATCAGCAACATGGCTCCGCTCTTCCGCAAGAAGGTGGCCGAGCCGTACTGGGTCACATACAGCTATTCCGAGGACCTGCAGAACAAGCCTATCCATACCTCCGTACACAACGGGCAGGAGTTCGACATCATCATCAGCGGCCAGCTGAAGGTCAAGATCGGAGAGCACTGCACCATACTCGACGAGGGCGACAGCATCTATTATGACTCGTCCACCCCTCATGGAATGATCGCGACCGGAGGACGCGACTGCACGTTCTGTGCTGTGATCCTCCCGGGCGAGAAGGTGGACTACGACGAAAGCGAAGTCGCCCAGACACTGGCCCCGGACAAGCTCACCGAGCCTCTCGCCGTCGAGAAATTCATCAAGGTCGGCGTAGACGAGCGCGGTGTCCCTGTGGACGTGGAATACAACGACCTGGACGAATACAATTTCGCCTTCGACACCATCGACGCCATCGCCAGGACCTCGCCTGACAAGCAGGCAATGATATATGTCGACAAGAATCTCGACAGCCACGTAATCACATACAAGGACCTGATGCGCAACTCGAACCGCTGCGCCAACTATTTCACATCGCTCGGCATCAAGAGGGGTGACAGGGTGCTGCTGGTGCTCAAGCGCCACTGGCAGTTCTGGTATGCGATACTCGGCCTCCACAAGATAGGCGCCATCGCGATTCCGGCCACCAACCAGCTCAAGGCACACGATTTCGAGTTCAGGTTCAAGAAAGCGAACGTGTACGCCATCATCTGCAGTGCGGACGGAGACACTGCCGGACAGGCAGAAGCAGCGATGGAAAACTACGACGGCATCAAGGTCAAGATCATAGCGAACGGACATCGCGAAGGATGGAGATGCTTCGAGGACGACTATGAGATGTACAGCACCCATTTCACGCGCAAGAAAGACTCTCCGAAGGGAAACGACCCGATGCTGATGAGCTTCACCTCAGGCACCTCCGGCTATCCGAAACTGGTAGTCCATTCATACAAATATGTAATGGGGCATTACCTGACTGCCCGGTACTGGCACGGAGTGGATCCGGACGGACTCCACTTCACCATTTCCGAGACAGGATGGGCGAAATCGCTCTGGGGCAAGTTGTACGGACAATGGATGTGCGAAGGCCGCATTCTCGTCTATGATTTCGACAGGTTCGAGGCTGCAAAGGTCCTGAAAGTCATTTCCGAGCACAAGGTCACGTCGTTCTGCGCACCTCCGACCATGTACAGGATGCTCCTCAAAGAGAATTTCGGCGACTACGATCTCTCGTCGATCAAGGAAGCGACGACAGCCGGAGAGGCGCTCGACCACGAGACATTCTACAAGTTCGAGCATGAGACCGGCCTGAAGATACGTCAGGGATTCGGCCAGACCGAGATGACGCTGAGCATCGCCACCCTGCGCGGAATGGTCAACAAGGAAGGTTCCATGGGCAAGCCTATGCCGAACTACGATATCTGCATCATGAACCGCGAAGGCAAGGTCTGCGAGGTCGGAGAGTCCGGCGAAATCGTCATCAGGACAGCGGAGAAAACACCTGTCGGGCTGTTCTGCAGATATGAGGGCGACCCTGAAGAGACAGCGGAGAAATGGCACGACGGCTACTACCACACCGGTGACGCGGCGTGGATGGACGAGGACGGTTATTACAGGTACATCGGCCGCGTGGACGATGTCATCAAGTCTTCCGGCTACCGCATCGGTCCTTTCGAGATCGAGGACATCATCCTGCAGCTACCGTACATCCTGGACTGCGGCGTTTCCGCTGCTCCGGACCCTGTCAGGGGCCAGGTTGTCAAGGCCAGCATAGTGCTCGCCCCGGGAGTGGAAGGCACGGAAGAGCTCAAGAAAGAGATACAGAACTACGTCAAGGAGAACACAGCTCCATACAAATATCCGAGGATCATCGTCTTCAGGGACTCTCTCCCGAAGACCATCAGCGGCAAGGTTATCAGACATCTATTATAAAAACACAGTATTATGGCCAAGATCACATTCAATTCAGATTTGTGCAAAGGCTGCGGACTATGCGTCGCTGCATGTCCGAAAGGCCTGATCTACATAGATACCGGTTCACTCAACCAGAAAGGCTATCACCCGGCGGCTACCAAGGACGACGCGGATTGCTCGGGTTGCGCCTGCTGCGCGCTGATGTGTCCGGATTGTGTCATCAAAGTTGAAAAATGATATAGGTATGAAGAAATTGATGAAAGGCAACGAAGCCTTGGCAGAAGCCGCCATCCGTTCAGGATGCAGGTTCTATTTCGGCTACCCTATCACTCCGCAGACCGAACTTGCCGAGTATATGGCCAGGAATCTGCCGAAAGTTGGAGGAACCTTCCTCCAGGCAGAGAGTGAGATAGCTGCCATCAACATGGTTTACGGCACATCGGCTGCCGGCAAGAGGGTGATGACATCATCGTCATCCCCTGGTATTTCCCTCAAGCAGGAAGGCATTTCCTATCTGGCTGGAAGCAACCTTCCGGCCGTCATAGTGAACGTGCAGAGAAGCGGCCCGGGCCTGGGCGGCATCCAGCCTTCGCAGTCGGATTATTTCCAGGCATGCAAGGGCGGCGGACACGGCGACTACCACATGATCGTGCTGGCTCCGTCGACCGTGCAGGAAATGGCCGACCTCACAGTGCTGGCGTTCGACCTCGCGGATCAATACAGGGTCCAGACCATGATTCTCGCTGACGGTACGGTCGGCCAGATGATGGAGCCGGTCGAACTGCCGGAGCCGGTGGTCAAGGAGTTCGACAAGCCATGGGCGCTCACCGGCAAGGGCAAGGGGAAATCGAGGGTCATCACTTCCCTCTCCCTTTCTCCTGAGGAGCTCGAAGAATGGAACATCAACAACTTCAAGAAATACGCCCTGATCCAGAGCCGGGAGCAGCGCGCCGAGGAGTTCCTCATGGATGACGCCGAAGTCTGCGTCGTAGCGTTCGGCATCTCCGCCAGGATCTCACGCAATGCGGTGCTCGAGGCGCGTGCTAAGGGCATCAAGGCCGGCCTCATACGGCCGATCTCGCTGTACCCGTTCCCTGTGGAGGTGCTCAAGAAGGCAGCCTCGCACGTCAAGCGCTTCATCAGCGTCGAGCTGAGCATGGGCCAGATGATAGAAGATGTTAAACTTGCAATCGAATGCAGCAGACCGGTATCCCTGTGCAACAGGGCCGGTGGTGTGATCGTCTCACCGGAAGAAGTTCTTGCCGCAATTGAAGGAGGAAACGAATAATGATAGTCTTCGACAAACCGAAATCGCTCAAGGATGCGCCTTTCCACTATTGTCCGGGATGCGCGCACGGCATAGTGCACAGAATCATCGCACAGACCATCGATGAGCTGGGAATCCAGGAGAACACCATCGGCATCGCTCCTGTAGGATGCGCGGTGTTTGCATACAATTATTTCGACGTGGACATGGTCGAGGCATCGCACGGACGCGCTCCTGCAGTCGCGACCGGCGTCAAGCGCGCCGATCCGTCCAAGATCGTGTTCGCATACCAGGGTGACGGCGACCTCGCTTCGATCGGCATGACCGAGACCGTCCATACGGCCGCGAGGAACGAGAACCTGACCATCATCTTCATCAACAACGCCATCTACGGCATGACCGGAGGACAGATGGCCCCGACATCCCTCCCGGGACAGGTCACCCAGACTTCTCCTTACGGAAGAGA
>JAZQNI010000100.1:0-14900 GCA_045627265.1 Candidatus Cryptobacteroides sp. | reverse complement strand
TAGATAAATACAAATTAAAATGCAAAAAAATCGAAAAAAAACTTTTGTAAAATGTTTGTTTCAGGTCCTTTTTCGGATTCAGCGCGTTTTACTTTGGTATTCAATGAGTTCATTGCCCTGTCAGGGCCCATCGTTACGAATGTCCTGCAACCTTCGATAACCTTTGAACAAATCTCCGGCAAAAGACCCTTTTCCTCGTCACTGAGTTCTCCAAGGACGAAATCGATCTGCTCGCCTTTCTGGAAGTCGTTTCCTATGCCAAGCCTGATCCTGGTGTAATTCTCGGTTCCCAGAATTTCATTGATGTTGTTCAAACCGTTGTGCCCTCCGCTGCTTCCGCTCTTCCGCATCCTTATGGTCCCGAACGGGAGGTTCAGGTCATCGCAGATGACGATGACGTTCTCCACGGGAATCTTGAGTTTCTGCATCCAGTACCTGACGGCGTTACCGCTCAGGTTCATGTAGGTGGAAGGTTTGAGAAGGTGGAGTTTCCTGCCTTTGAAAGGTATTACGGCGACGTCGCCGTACCGTTCGGTGGAAAATGAAATATTGGATGCCTGAGCCCAGGCATCCAATATCATGAAACCCATGTTGTGCCGTGTGTTGGAGTATTCCTCTCCAATGTTTCCCAAGCCTACAACTAGATAGTTCATTTCAGGATCGGCACAAACTTTTTTCTTCTTGAAGAACAGCATTATTCAGCTGCTTCCTCTGCGACTGAGTTGCGGGTTGACTTGACACCGCAGATAACAGCGCTCTTCGGGGTGAGGATCGTAACGTTCTCAACCTGGAAGTCGCCAGCCTTGAACTGCTTGTCGAGCTGGAGAGGAGTTACGTCGACGGTGAGATCGTCAGGAAGATTGGCCATGAGGGCGCTGATCTTTACTGAACGTAAGTTCTGGTAGAACTTACCACCTCTCTGAACACCAGCTGCATGTCCGGTGATCTTGATAGGAACGTCGATTGCGATAGGCTTGTTCTCATCAACTGCGAGGAAATCAACGTGGAGGCATTCGTCTGTGATAGGGTGCCACTGCATCTCGTGGAGCACTGCCTTGTAAGCGGCGCCGTTGTCCATTGTAAGGTCGATGATGAATGACTTAGGGGTGTCTGTTGCGCCCTTGAGAGCCTTTGCATCAACGGTGAAGAGGACATTCTCCATTCCGAGACCATAGAGATTGCAAGGAACGAGTCCCTGACGACGGAAAGCCTTGATGGCTGCTTTGTTTGCGACCTGACGGATCTGGCCTTTCAATTCAAAATGTTGCATTTGTTAAGTATTTGAAAATGTGTTACTCAGGCTGGAATCAACCAGCCCCCATTGCACCAAAAGGCAGTCCGCCTTTTAAAATGCGCGCAAAGTTAATAAAAAAATATCATTTGACAAGACCTGTGGCCTTGTTCCATGCCAGAGTCTTGTAATATTCATCAAGATAGGCGTTCCCGTTGCATGGGAGATACATGCTCATCCCGGAATAATACTTGATGGCAAATCCTCCAGCCAGCGGCATGAAAGAGTCCGTGTGGACTTTGTAGATGCAGCAGTCATTCATAGCGGTCTCCAGCTGCATCCTGGATGATTCGCTGATTCCGCTCTTGATCAGAATGTCCGACAGGTCGTACAGCCAATGCCTGTTGCTTCTGTAGTAACGTTGGATTGTCGACGGTTTGACTTTCCCCATTTCATCCCGATAGACGTCGAAGAGACCTTTGCAGACTTCTGCGAGCCTGTCGAGACGTGAGCAGTCCACAAGCGTTAATGTGGCCGACTGGTAGTCGCCTGACTGGACGGCATATTGCTCGTAAAAATCGTCGGCGACAGCCTTCAGGTCCGGCTCCTTCTGGAGAAGGTGCTGAGTTAAAGTCTTGTAGTTCAGCCCGTCGGACAGGATTTCTGCAGGAGAGAACATGAGAAAGTCGCATTTGTCCTTGAGCTCGTATGCAATCTCCACGCATCCAAGGAGGCAGGCGTCGAAGACAAGATAGTCGAGATGCATCGGGATCGACTGGGCGAACTGCTGTGGCGTGAGTTCATAACTTACGGTCGTACCTTTGATGTTGGCATTTTCTTCGCCTATGCTCTTGACTTTCGGCCCGGGAAGATTGTTCTCATGGTAAGGGACTGCGCCGTCAAGATCGAAAGTCCTTGCGGGTGCCTTCCATTCGCCGGTCGCCGTAGTAGGGAACTTCGACGGGTTGTTGTAATAGCCAGGAGGAAGCCAGCCGGCACCATGTGAGCTGAATACCATCCCGTAGTGCTTGGACTCGTAGCGCTGCTTGATGTAGGTCAGGGCGGCCGTCATGGACTCCGGCTTGGTAAGGTAGTCGCTTTCCTTCATGTACGTGAGCGTGTCCGCGACGGCATTGCCTTTCTTGTCCTTGTACAGCCTAACCAGACTGGGCTTGACCGGGACTCCGTAAGCCAGGTACTGTTCTGTGGCGTGACTTACCACGACGAGAACCTTGCCGCTGTTGAAGGCAGGCAGATAGGAGTCTTTCAATTCGGAGATATCCTCCTGCAGCTCGGCTGACAAGGTGTTGAAGCCGGCGGAGTACATGATCATCACCTGGTCATACTCAGGCAGGCCGTCATTCTTGTCGAATATGTACAGGTCGCAGCCGGCCAGCGCCAACAGACAAGCGGCCCAAACTGGAATTAGCTTTATCAATCCTTTCATAACAAGAGACAAATTTACAATTATTTGACTAAATTTGCATCTATTATACGATAATTGACTAGCAAACTGAAATACGATGAAGAATTTTGTAGAGGAACTCAAGTGGAGAGGAATGATCCATGATATCACACCGGGAACTGAAGAAGAACTGAAGAAAGGTCCGATGGCGGCCTATGTAGGCATCGATCCTACAGGAGACTCCCTGCATATCGGACACCTTGTCAGCATAATGATACTCAAGCATTTCCAAGCATGCGGCAACAAACCGTTCGCTCTCGTCGGAGGTGCTACGGGCATGATCGGCGACCCTTCCATGAAGAGCCAGGAGAGAAACCTCCTTGACGAGCAGACCCTCAGCCACAACGTGGAATGCATCAAGGCCCAGCTCGGCCGCTTCCTGGATTTCGAGTCCGATGCGCCGAACAAGGCGGAGCTGGTCAACAACTATGACTGGATGAAAGACTACACCTTCATCAATTTCACCCGCGACATCGGAAAGCTCATCACTGTCAACTACATGATGTCCAAGGATTCCGTGAAGAAGCGTCTCAGCCGCGAATCCAGCGAGGGAATGTCTTTCACAGAGTTCACATACCAGCTTCTCCAGGGATATGACTTCCTCTACCTGTACCAGAACAAGGGAGTCAAGCTCCAGCTTGGAGGTGCGGACCAGTGGGGCAACATCACCACCGGAACCGAGCTCATCCGCCGTACCTGCGGAGGCGAGGCTTTCGCGCTGACCTGTCCGCTCATCACCAAGGCCGACGGAGGCAAGTTCGGCAAGACGGAGAAGGGCAACATCTGGCTCGATGCGGAACGTACGTCTCCATATCAGTTCTATCAGTTCTGGCTCAATGTCAGTGATGAGGATGCAGAGAAGTACATCAAGATCTTCACCATGCTTGACAGGGAGACCATCGAAAATGCGATAGCCGAGCACCGTCAGGACCCTGGACAGCGTACTCTTCAGAAACTTCTCGCCAAGGAGATCACCATAATGGTCCATGGCGAAAAAGAATACCAGAATGCGGTCGAGGCATCCAAGATGCTCTTCGGCAACTCCACTTCGGAGGCTCTCCGCGCATTGGACGAGAGGACATTCCTCGCAGTGTTCGACGGAGTCCCGACCTTCGACCTTCCTAAGGAGAAGCTCCCTCTCGGAATCCTGGATTTCCTTGCGGTGGAGACGGCCATCTTCCCATCCAAGGGAGAAGCCCGCAAGATGGTACAGGGCAACGGTGTCAGCATCAACAAGGACAAAGTGGCCGACATCAACTACCAGATTTCCGAGTCTGACATCATCGACGGCAAATACATCCTCGCCCAGAAAGGCAAGAAGAACTACTACATCATCAACGTGAAATAATGGAAAAAGCTCCTTCAACCAGACAGCTCAAGGTCGCCCGTGAGATCCAGAAGGACATGGCAGAAATCCTCCGCAGCAAGGGGATGGCCGTGTTCGACGGTGCCATGGTGACCGTCAGCGAGGTGCGTGTAAGCCCCGACCTGTCGATTGCCAAGATTTATGTCAGCATTTTCCCATCAGATAAGGCGGAAAAGGTGATGGGCATCCTGAACGAGAATATGAAAACCTATCGCGGCGAGCTGGGCCACAAGGTCGGAAAGCAGCTCCGTATCGTGCCGGAGATCGTGTTCTTCCTGGATTCCACGCTTGATTACGCAGAACACATCGAAGAACTCTTGAAGAAGTGAGGTCCTTTTTACCATCGGTGCTACTGACATTCCTGTCTGCATTTGCATTGATGGCAGCGCCCGCAAGGCCTGGCGTCCTGATGCATAGGCAGTCGGACGGGACTGTTGTGGGTGTCCGTGTGGTAGGCGACGAGTTCGGCCATTATGTCGTTACCGAAGATGGCTGCGCTGTAGCGTTGGACGAGGAGACCGGGGACCTCTGTTATGCGTATTACGAGCCGTCCGGGCGGAAAGTGCGGACCGACGTGGCATACGGCCGTGACCGGTCAGGTGCCGTCGCGGCTACAAGCCGTCAGATTCCGTTCAGCAGAATAGGTGCATCCTCGGCGTTGCGTAGGTCGCAGGCCGCAGGACCTGCCGCGATGTCTGTCCGCAAGTCTGATGAAGCTTTTTCCGCACCAAAGACCATTGTTCTGCTTGCCCAGTTCAAGGATCTGGTCTTCACGCACGAAAGAAGCCGCTTCGAAAATATGCTGAAGGGCAGCCGGTATAATTTCCAGGGAGCGTCAGGCAGTGCTTTGGAGTATTTCAAGGCTCAGTTCGGGGGAACTGTGGAATTTGTTTTCGACCTCGGGCCGGTGGTCACCTTGTCGCGCGAATATGCATATTACGGCGAAGATGATGAGGATGGCAATGACCTCAGGGCGGCTTTGGCCGTGGCTGAGGCATGCATCCTTTCCGACGATTACGTCGATTTTTCGAAATACGACTGTATCTATGTCTTTTATGCCGGCGGTTCGCCGGCGGACATGGGCGCTGATGACAATCATATCTGGCCGCACAGCTACAATCTTCCCGCAGCCGGCATCAATCTGACACTCGACGGACGTAGGATCGGCGATTATGCGATGTCTTCGGAGCTGATGAACACCGGTACGTCGAATCTGCAGTTCGCCAGCATCGGCACCTTCTGCCACGAGTATAGCCATACTCTCGGCCTTCCTGACCTGTACGACGTGGATTATGAAAAGAGCGGCGGCAAGTCTCCCGCCCTCTGGGGGAGCATTTCCCTGATGGATAGCGGCAACTACAACAACGACGGCCGCACACCACCGTTCTACGGCGTTCTCGAAAGGGAGATCCTCGGCCTGACCGAGCCGGAGGAGATGGCCATCGGGCAATATGAGCTTGAACCGATATCGTCTTCCAACAAGTCCTTGAAGATAGACACGGACACTCCCGGGGAGTATTTCCTCGTCGAATGCAGGCGTGCATCCGGGTGGGACGAATATATCGGCGGGAGCGGCCTTCTGGTCTATCACATAGACAAATCCGACCGAGATGCCGGATATTCCGAGCGTTCGGAGATGAATCTGACGGCGGCGCAGAGATGGTCGCTCGAGTACAATGAGATCAACGCCAGACCGGATCATCAGTGCGCGGACTTGATCGAGTCCCATCCAGGGGCCATCGACGCTTCCCAGGTATTCTTCCCGAATATGTCCAGGAACGTCTGCTCTTCCGCCACCCATCCTTCGTTCTGCTTCTGGGATGGCGCAAAATGCCCGTTCTCGCTGGCCTCTATCACAAAGAAAGGGGACGGCAGCATGTCTTTCGTGCTCAACGGGCCTATTTCGCTAGACAACAACGATGTGTTCCAGGATGCCGCGATCATCAGCTGGCACACGGATGTGGATGACTGCAAGTCCTTGACGGCCTACCTGAATGTCTCCGGCCCAGGTTGTGACGGACAAGCGATACCCGTGAAACCATACGAAGATGGCAAGTACTCATACACTTTGGAGAATCTTGTTCCCGGGGCGAACTATGATGTCACCATCTGTTATCTGATGGATGGAGACGAAGTCTATCCGCACAGGCTGTCTTTCAAGACGGATTATTTCCAGGGGCTTCCTTTCATCTGCATGGGCTCGTCTTATGACGGGACTTCGGCTTCACGTACCAACCGCATACCTTTGAGGGTGATCAACGCCCGGGGCGCGAAAAACATAACCTGGACTCTCGACGGCCGTGAGATCCATACATCGGAGGATGGCTATTATCATGTAAAGAACAACGGACTTCTGAAAGCGGTCGTGGACTATGCCGACGGCACTTCGGACATCCTCGTCAAAGAACTCACAGCAAGATGGTAGCGAGAATTGTCAACAAGATATTATTGCTGGTGGCCGCTTTGATCCTTACGACCTCCTGCGACAAAGGCAACGGGTTCAACAAGGATGAACTCCGGTACGATACCGTATGTCTTAAAGTGAAAGGCGTTTCGGTATTCAAATACGAGCCCAAAACCTGTCAGATGGCGTTCAACCGCGGCCGTGCCCAGTTCCGGTGCGGGACGGACACGATGTCGGACTATTTCATCGTGGATCTGGATTCGGTGCCATCAGAGGAAAAGCAGACAGTCTCCGGTTCCCTGGAATGGACTACTGTGGATGATGTCGTGACCATGGGCGGTCTGTCGTTCTCTGTCGAGGGAATCAGCCCCGACGGTACTGTGTGGCTCTGGTGCGCCAAGCAGAAGATCACAGCCGTCATCAGGCTGCTCAACTGATTACTTCTCGTTTTCCTTTTTGACCGCCTCGTTGTAGCAGTTGCGGCAAAGCGGCTCGTAGATGTCCTTCTCGCCGAGCACTACAAGCTCCTGGCTCTTGGACAACCTGTGCGAATGGTTGGCGAGACTTCCGCATTTCACGCATATTGCGTGGACTTTCTGCACGTCCTCCGCTATTGCGAGCAATGCGGGGATGGGGCCGAAAGGCTTTCCGAGATAGTCCGTATCAAGCCCGGCGACGATTACTCGCACACCTCTGTCTGCGAGAGTCTGCGCCACTTCCACCAGGTCCTCTCCGAAGAACTGGGCTTCGTCGATGCCTACCACCTGGGTGTCAGGAGCCGTACAGAGCATTTCCGCCGCGTCTTTGATAGGTTTTGATTTTATGCTGTGGAGATCGTGGGACACAACGTCCACGTCGGAGTATCTGTTGTCGATGACAGGTTTGAAAATTTCTATCTTCTGATTGGCGAACTGCGCTCTTTTCAGCCTTCGGATAAGTTCTTCAGTCTTACCGGAAAACATTGATCCGCAAATTACTTCAATGCAGCCTGATTTTTTGAAACTTTCTGAAAACATTTGATTACTTTTGTGGTTGTCTATGCAAATTTAGAAAAACTTTGGTTTATGAAAAAGACAGGTTTGCAGATTTTGGCTGAAATCAGGGAATCTCTGGATGCCCTGAACGGCAAGATCGCCGAGATAGAGATTCAACTCGCAGAGTTGGAGGGCTTTATGGATTTCGAGGAGGAAGATGAGGCTGAGGAGCCTGCTGGCGGGGATGAACCGGCGGCCTCGGTGGAGCCAGCCCATGAACTTGCACCTGAACCTGTCCTTGAACCTGTGTCTGCACAGGAACCTTCATCTGAGCAGAAGCCGGAACCGGAGCCTGAGCCGGAGCAGAAATCAGAACCGGAACCAGCTCCTGTCCCTGAACCTGTGTCAGAGCCTGCGCCGGCCGCCGAACCAGTTCCTGAGCCGGAAGAGGTTATCCCCGAACTTGAAGAGACTGCCCTTGAACCTGAGCCAGAACCGGCCGAGGCCGTAGTTCCGGAAGTTGCCGCTGCACCTGTTCCTGAGATGGTGCTCGATGCCGATCTGCTGACGGCGGACATTGCCGCGGAGATGGGTGGAGTAGTGGACGTCCCGGAGCTCATCATAGACCAGAACGTGGACATCGAGGGAAGCATCAACGATGTCGAGGCGGCCAAAGTCAAGTCATCTGTCAACGACGTCCTGAACGTCGACTTGGCCTGGAAACGTGACATACCGGGATCCCAGGTCAAGAACATACTCAGCGCCATCTCGCTCAATGACAGGCTTCTGTTCATCAAGCACCTGTTCAACGACGACCCGTACACCTTCCAGCAGACCATAGTCACGTTCAACGGCTATGAGTCCTTCGACCAGGCTGAAGCATACGTGCTCAAGAATTTTCCGAACTGGAAGCTTGAGTCCGAGACCGTCTACAGGTTCATGATGGCTGTACGCAGAAAGTTCGGAAAATAGTCAATCCACAGACATGCCAGGCAGACTGTACATAGTTCCTACTCCTGTAGGCAACCTTGATGACATGACCTACAGGGCCGTACAGGTCCTGAAGGAGGCCGACTTGATCCTGGCGGAAGACACCAGGACCAGTTCTGTCCTGCTGAAGCACTATGACATCCAGGGGCGTCTGCAGTCGCATCACAAGTTCAACGAGCATCAGACCGCCGAGACCATCAAGGAAAGAATCTTGGCCGGTCTCAACGTTGCGCTGATCAGCGATGCCGGTACGCCGGGTATTTCGGATCCCGGTTTCCTTCTGGTGCGTACCTGTGCCGCCGAAGGGATTGAAGTCCAGACCTTGCCGGGGGCGACGGCCTGCATCCCTGCCATAGTCTCGTCCGGCCTGCCTTGCGACAAATTCTGTTTCGAAGGCTTCCTTCCTCAGAAGAAAGGCCGCCAGACTGCGATCAGATCGCTGGTGGATGAGCACAGGACCATGGTGTTCTATGAGTCTCCGTACAGGCTGGTAAAGACATTGGACCAGTTCGCCGAGTATTTCGGACCTGACCGCCAATGCTCGGTGGCCAGGGAGATATCAAAAGTCCACGAAGAGCACAGACGTGGCACCCTGGCTGAGGTCTCAGCCTGGTTCAAGGAGCATGAACCAAAGGGGGAGATAGTTATAACAGTCGCCGGAGCTGAGTCCCGGAAGAGAGAGAATGAGGAGAGAGATTATGGACAAGAAGAAGGCGGAGAGCAGCAGTAAGCCGGCTGCAACATTCAAGATCGGGGCGATCGCCCTTGTTTTCCTTATCATAGGTTATCAGGTGGCCTTGTTTGTAGCAAGGGCCTCCGCCATGAAGCTGGTCAGCCATCAGGACCGGCCGGACACGGTATATGTGGTCGAGCGGCATCTGGCAGAGCAGATCCTGTCAGAGCAGAGTGCCGCGGACACTGCCGTCATTCCACTTCCTCGGTCATGTCCCGAGACCATGGACCAGTTCGGAAACTCTGGTGCGGCCGAGTCGCAGACTGTTATGATCCGCCGCAATTCCTCCCATCCGCGGGAGGCGGTGGAAGTGAAGGAAAAGATCTCCGGCAGGACATACGAGTCTTTCAGATTCAATCCGAATACGGTAAGCGTCCAGGATCTTTGCCGTCTGGGCTTCTCGCTCAAGCAGGCGGAAGCGATCGACGCGTACCGGCAGAAAGGGGGACGCTTCCGCCGGAAGAGCGATTTCGCGAAGTCGTATGTTGTGGTGGATTCAGTCTTTGAGCGCCTGGAACCGTTTATTGACATCCCGCTTGTGGACTTGAACTCGGCCGATTCTGCGTCATTCGACGCGCTTCCGGGCATCGGACCGTTCTTTGCCGCCAAGATGGTCGAGCATCGCGCACTGTTGCACGGATATTCGTACCCGGAGCAGCTGATGGACATCTGGAAGTTCGACCAGGAGCGCTTCGACGGTCTGAAGGATCTGATAACGGTCGGTATTGCAGAGCCATACGCTCTATGGACATTGCCAGAGGATTCGCTGAAGCTCCATCCGTACATCGGCTCTTATGCGGCACACGGGGTGGTCCTGTTCCGCGAAAACAGCCCGGAAGGGGAGTGGACGGTGGAGAACCTGGCCGCGGCCGGCATCCTCAAGCCCGAGAATGCCGCCAAACTCGCCCGCTGCCGCATCGCCGCCCCGTAAATCAGAATGCGTATCTGAAGCCCAATTTCATCAGTCCCTCCATACCTACGCCTAACTCCAGGAAGCCACGGAAAGAGATGTTGCCGAACTCCATTCCGATCGGATCTATCTGGCAGGCGAAGGATACGGATGTCTGGGCCGCAGTCACTTCCTTTACCGCTTGCCCGTCAGTCCCTTCCTTATATTCTTCGTACTTCGGAGAATGCTGCAGCATCGCTCCTGCATTCAACTTGGAGTACATGCTGAAATGCTTGCGGTTGAACCAGGGAAGTTTGACGCCCGGCATGACCGACAGGAAAACATTGCGGTTAGGATCCATCTTGTTTTCATACATGGATTTTCCGGATTCGTCCTTGCCGCTGTATCCCTTCATGCCCAAGCTGATGCACTCGAAAGAGGCGTCGCAGCCGATGGCGATGTGATTGTTGAGATAATTGTAGTACCCGACAGATATTCCTCCCGTGGACGAGTAGTCGTCCATCTCTGCAAGTCCGAAAGAGAAAGCGGTCGCAAGGACGCCACCGACAACAAAGGCGAATGACGGAATGGTTACTCTTCCGTACGAGATGCTCAATTCATTGTCCAGACGGGTCTCTGGCACATAATTGCCTGCAAATACCTGGGATCCAAGTATCAGGCTGCAAAGGAAAGATGTGACAAGTTTTTTCATAATCGTTTGAAGTTGTGGCGAATATAGCAAAAAATGAACAAAAAAGCAGGATGGCCGTTCAAGCCATCCTGCTGGATGTATAGTCTGAATGTCAGATTAGAAAGAAAGAGCGATGCCGATGAAATCGTCGGCCTTGAGAGCAGCGCCGCCGATGAGACCGCCGTCGATGTCCGGCTGAGCGAAGAGTTCCTTGGCATTTGAAGGCTTGCAGCTGCCACCGTAGAGGATGGTGGTGTCGTCAGCGACCTGTGCGCCGAACTTGCCTGCGAGGACCTTGCGGATGCATGCGTGGATCTCTTCAGCCTGCTCTGCGGTAGCGGTCTTGCCTGTACCGATGGCCCATACCGGCTCGTATGCTACTACGATGTTGGCCATATCCTCGGCTGTGAACTGGAAGAGGACGTTCTCTGTCTGGGCTGTAACTACGTCGAAGTGACGGCCGGCCTCTCTCTCCTCGAGATTCTCACCTACGCAGAGGATGACCTTCAGGCCGTTCGCGAGAGCGAGCTTCACCTTCTCTACGAGCTTGGCGTCTGTCTCACCGTAATACTGTCTGCGCTCAGAGTGACCGAGAATTGTCCACTGTGCACCGGTAGAAGCGACCATTGCGGCTGAAACTTCACCTGTGAACGCACCCTTCTCCTTGTCAGCGCAGTTCTCGGCTGAGAGTTCTACCTTCGTTCCCTTGACAACCTCGGCTACAGGGCAGAGATGTGTGAAAGGAGTAGCTACGATAAGACCTACCTGTGCAGGAACCTCACCTGCCTTGGCGCAAACAGCCTTTGCGAGTTCAACACCTTCGGAAACGGTTGTGTTCATTTTCCAGTTTCCAGCTACGATTTTCTTTCTCATGATTTATTTATTTTTTTGTTAATTGTTTTTCGCGACGCAAAATTACTATTTTTGTGGGACAAAATGAAGAGTATGAAAAGTTTAGTTAAAATGTTTGTTCTCGTCGGAACTGCTGCCGCATTGGCCGGCTGCACTGAAAAGAAAAGTGATTTCAAATATACGCTCGACAGTTTCGCTGACATCAAGGTGATGCGCTATCAAGTCCCGGGATGGGACGGTCTCACGCTCCAGCAGAAGGAGTATGCATACCATCTCAGCGAGGCCGCAAAATGGGGCCGTGACATACTTTGGGACCAGAATTGCAAGTTCAACATCCCCCTCAGACATGCTATCGAGCAGATTCTGAACAGCTACAAGGGAGACAAGAAATGCCAGGAATACCAGGATTTCCTTGTATATGCCAAGCGCGTGTTCTTCTCCAACGGCATCCATCATCATTATGCGGAAGACAAGTTCTTCCCTGCCTGCTCCGAAGAGTATTTCCGCTCCTTGCTGGAGGCCGTAGGATATCAGGGAGATGCGACCGCACTGCTCTCTTTCGTCTATGACCAGTCATTCCTCCAGAGGCGTTCGACTTCGTCCGAAGGAGACATCGTCGAGCTTTCAGCCGTCAATTTCTACGAAGGTGTGACACGCGAGGAGGTCGAGGCATACTATGCCGGCATCATGGATCCGTCCGATGACACCCCTGTTTCATATGGTCTGAACACAAAGGTCGTCAAGGAAGACGGCAAGGTCGTTGAGAAAGCCTGGAAGTCAGGCGGCATCTATGGCTCAGCCATCGACAAGATCTGCGCGGAGCTCGAACTCGCAGCCAAGGTCGCTGACACCGACGCGCAGCGCAATTATATCGACCTGCTCATCAAATACTACCGTACAGGCGATCTGAATGTCTGGGACGAATACAATGTGGCCTGGGTGCAGGATCCTGACTGCAAGGTCGATTTCATCAACGGCTTCATCGAGGACTACAACGACCCTCTTGGACGCAAGGGAGCGTGGGAAGGTCTCGTGAACATCAAGGACGAGGAAACATCCAAGCGCACCGAAGTGCTGAGCGCCGATGCCCAGTGGTTCGAGGACAATTCTCCGGTCGATCCACGCTTCAAGAAAGCGGAATGCAAGGGCGTTTCGGCCAAGGTCGTCAATGTCGCGGTCCTCGCCGGTGACAGCTATCCTGCCACTCCGATCGGCATCAACCTGCCGAATGCGGACTGGATCCGCAGGGACTTCGGTTCCAAGTCAGTGACCATAGCCAATATCACGCACGCGTATGACCTTTCCGCTCAGGAACTCCCGAACAGCACCCTTAACGAATTCGCATACGACGAGGCGGAAATCGCTCTCGCCAAGAAGTATGGTGCAATCGCGGACGAGGTGCACACCGACCTCCACGAATGTCTCGGACATGGCTCTGGCCAGCTCCTTCCGGGCGTATCATCCACTGCGATGGGCGAGTACTCCTCCACACTCGAGGAAGCGCGCGCCGACCTCTTCGGCCTCTACTATGCAGCCGATCCTAAGCTTGTCGAACTCGGCATCCTCCCTTCAGAGGATGCATACAAGGCTGAGTATTCAAGCTATATCCGCAACGGCTTGATGGTCCAGTTCAACAGGGTCGAGTTCGGAAAGCAGAACACCGAGGCCCACATGCAGAACCGTCAGCTCATCGCCCAGTGGTGCTACGAGCATGGTGCGGCGGCCAACGTCATCGAGAAAAAGCAGCGTGACGGCAAGACCTATTTCGTCGTGAACGACTATGCGGCACTCCGCGGCCTTTTCGCCGAGTTGCTCGCCGAAGTCCAGAGGATCAAGTCCGAAGGCGACTATGCGGCTGGAAAGAGCCTTGTCGAGACCTATGCTGTCAACATCGATCCTCAGATCCACAAGGAGGTCATCGAGCGCTACTCCGCACTCGGCCTCAAGCCTTACGGCGGTTTCATCAATCCGGATATCGTACCTGTAGTCAAGAAGGGTGAAGTAGTGGACTACAAGATAGTTTACAACGACGACTATCTCGAGCAGATGCTTGCCTATGGACGCGACTACGCAACGCTTGATTAAGGATTATTCCTATTATCTCAAGATGGAGCGGAGGCTGTCTCCCAATACGGTCACGGCCTATTGTTCCGATGTGAAGGAATTTTTCGGCAATGTTCCTGCGAATCCCTCGGATGTGGGTTCGCAGGAAATTGTCGATTATATGTCATCGCGTTCCGGAGGCGTCAAGAAGCGCACGCAGGCAAGGACGCTTTCTGCATTGAAATCTTTTTTCGACTGGCTTATCCTGGAGCACATCCGGCAGGACAATCCATGCGACAAGGTGGATGCCCCCAAGCTCGGGCGTTATCTGCCTGAAGTCCTTTCAGTGGAGGAAGTCGGAGATATCATGGAGTCGGTCGACCTCAGCACATGGATGGGGCTGCGTGACAGGGCCATACTCGAACTGATGTACGGCTGCGGTCTCAGAGTGTCCGAGGCGGCTTCCATTCGCATTTCGGACATTTTCCTCGAGGACGGTTTCGTCCGCGTGATAGGCAAAGGGGACAAGGAGCGTCTGGTGCCGATGGGGGAGATGGCAGCCGAGGCGGTCGTCAACTATCTGGGAAGCAGGCCGGAGGCGTCGGACCCGGCCGATTCAGACGTTCTGTTCTTGAACCGGTTCTCCAAGCCTATCAGCCGTGTGGCGCTTTTCAATATGGTCAAGAAGCAGGCATTCCAGGCTGGTGTACGCAAGGAGATATCCCCACACACCTTCCGTCACAGTTTTGCGACCCATCTCATCGAGAACGGCGCCGACCTGCGCGTAGTGCAGGAGATGCTCGGCCATGAGAGCATCCTTACGACCGAAATCTACACCCATGTGGACAGTTCGACCTGGCAGGCCGACGTCCTGGACCATCATCCCGGCAATAAATAATCATCGCGCCATTGCTTAGAGGAGCGCTATTCTGCTTGTGGTGTGGGGTTGTGGCGGAACGGTGTGAAGCCGGCCTGGCAAGCAGCTAATTTCCTGATTGCCATCGTGCTATGCTATCAGCCTTGCGTCAGGTTGCGCAAGGCTAAGGCGGTAAGCGTTCTGGTTCGGTGATTTTCCTATCATTTTCTGCAAGGTTTCTAGACATAAATGTACGGAATTTTGCGATAGTGTACCAAAAAGTGTGTCTGGGTAGATAAAAAGAAAAAGGTCAACAACTTTTAAGATATTTGTAAAAGCAAACAACAAATGATCTTTAAAGTATTGACCTTATGGAGTTCACAAAGGAACAAATTTCTGAGCTAAT